>JAQSCZ010000122.1 GCA_029945665.1 bacterium
ACTTCTAATTTTACATTTTTAACACCTGGAGTTAAGAAATCGTATTGTGGATTTTCAACTGTAGCTAAATTACCGCCGTCATTGAAATCCCAATTGCTTCCGAATTCACCTTGGCTAATTGTAGAGTTATTTGTGAAAGTGAATAAATCATTTTCGCAAGAACCTGTAGTATGGGTAAATGCTGCAACAGGGCGAGCAAACTCATATACATTCTTAGAATAAGTATTGGTACAACCGTTACCTGAAGCTTTCAAAGTTACTTTGTAACCACCGGCAGCTGCATACGTTCTAGAAGCATTTACTGTTGTTACTGTTGGAGAACCATCACCAAAATTCCATACATAAGATAATGTACCTGAACCGATGGTTGTAGTATTGATCATACTTACTGCATTGCCTTCGCAAGCATTGGTGTTTTTGAAACTTGCAGTTGGTATTTCATTTACATTTATTGTTTTTGTAACCGTTGTAACATAACCGAAAGGAGATGTAACTACTGTTAACTTCACTTGGTAAGTACCTGGACCGTTGTATCTATATACAGGACTTGTAGCGTCTACAGTTGGAGAGCCATCACCAAAATCCCAAGTACTCAATAAAGCACCGCTTGATACACTTGAAGTATTTTCAAAGAAAATATCATCTTTATCGCAAATAATAGCAGGCAATTTGAAATCAGGAATACCTTGAGGAGCAACTAATACATTTCTGCAGTAGGTAGTATCGCAACCAGAAGTTAAATCAGAAACCTTGATACAGATAGTTACTAAACTATCTACAAAAGCTGTAGTAGGATTAAAGGTAATGTATGCATTGGTTGAACCAACGGGATTGTTGTAGGTAACTGGAACTGGTTTACCATATTTAGTTGAACCAGTAACTGTTGCTATCCATTTTGAACCACCGTTGAATAGGTGATCTGTATTTATAAAGTTTACTCTTGTTGGCGGACCTAAATCATAAACAATAGGTTGACCATTAGTTGTAATATCTGGTTTACCAGTGATATCAAATTTTGCTTTTGCTGCAGATAGGGCAGTATTCAAAGAAATAGTGCTGCCACCTGGAGAAACTTTAATATTAAATGTATAGGTTAATGTATCATTCAATGGATTATCATCAGCGTCTAATAAGAAGATTTTCACTTTTTGGATACCTGATTTGCTAAATTTCACAGGATTGAAAGAAACTGTTCCAGTTCCACCAATTGCGATATTATTAGTAACTAAAGCAGAAGTAACCAAAACACCATTTACTGACATACCCATAGTAAAACCAGTTACAGCGTCAATAAAATTATTTTTAAGGGTAACAGTAGGAGCCGCAATATAACCTGAACACTCATTCGCATTCGGAGCAAAAGTACTGCTTACGTTTGCGATGTCTAAATAACCCTCTAAAGCACCTCTGTCATTCTTAGCAGTATTTCTCAATACTTGATTGGCATCTCTAATATCCAAAGCATTATATGGAACATTGTTTTGATTCATCAACGTATTTGAGCGATAATCATAAGTTGCTGGATTGTTCCATTTTGGATCTCCAAATTTTTCATTTGAACCGGGTGCACCACTAGAGGCCCATCCAGTAAATGAATTAGCTGAACCAGAAGGTGTGTACCAATACTGATTACTAACAGAAGTGGTAAAATAAGAATTTCTATCAATCTTAATGTTTGAAGAAGTTTGATTATAGCAATAAACCATGTATACATAGTACAAATTTTTCATATCAGTAATATTACCTTGGATATTAACTGCTGCATGGTAATACATATAAGAATAAATAGCATATATAAATTGACTGCCATAACCCGACTGACTACCATCAACTCTTAGCGTGTTCTGTCTGATGTTTTGAGTGTATGAACCACTGATAAAACATTGTGTGTAAATGCAATATTGACCATAATAACCCACATTGTCAGAAATTAAGTTATCGGTAATATTCTCATCATAATCATAATAAGAACAAATGCCGTATACATAACCTTGGTTACTTGCAGACTTATTTGCAAGGATTTGGTTTCTTTGAATATTAACATAACCATAACTTGGCTGATAAGTGTAAAACAAATCACCCATAGCGATACCGACCATGTAATAGCCGTAAGCTTGGTTTTTTCTAATTATGTTGTCACTCACATTAAGGAAACTGGTATTTGAATTGTATAAATAGTAACCTTGTATTCCTTGAAAATAATAACCTGCGCTTAAATTATTCTCAATTAAATTTCCACTAATTGAGGTAGCGATACCAGTAGCATTTTGTGGACTGTAGATATAGATACCTTTCCAATAATAACTACCATCGCAATTTTTAATGGTATTATTATTAATTTTATAGGCTAATGCGTAAAATACATACCAACCATAGTGATTTGCTGAACTATTTGCGGCAGTCACATCATTGTTATCTGCTACGTTATTTGTAATGTCCATATAATAACCGTAGTAAATATAACCATGGTAATTGTTATATAGAGATGTTAAGTTTTTGGTGGTATTATTAGAAATAGAAAAACGGTTGGTTGTATTATTTAAACCTTGGTTTTGATTCGCCCAAAATGCATAAGTTGCAGTTTGTGAAGTTGCCGGGGTAGAACCCACAAAAGGCCAATCGTGTAAATTGTTGCCATCTATCTTTAATGAGCGACTTGTTGAATAGCCATAATATGTGTAAATACCATATAGAGATGAAAAACAATTGGCTGAAGTAGCATTTGCTCTTGAAATATCATTGTTCAATACTTGGTTACCATTGGTATAATACATCCAAACTGCCATGTAATAAAAATTTTGAATGGTGTTGCCAGTGATGGTATTATTTTGTGCGGTATTTGTGTAAGAGGAAGAACTACCAGAACAGGTGATACCATAAGTTGGTCCAGGGCTGTTTACATTTGTTGTACGCATTAAGTTACCAGAAATTGTATTGTTGTTGCCATAAGTAACAGTGTTAAATGTGGTAACCGCAGTAGCAGATGATGAAAACGAAATATAGGCTCCACCAGAAGTTGTTCCAGTTGCCATGGCACTAAATTCAATCGTTCCATTTGAAATGGTATTGTTATCAGATCCTTTTGAATCAGAACCAATTGTAAATCTGTAACCTTGTGCATACTGAGATGTCGTTGTGTTGCGAACAATTAATTTATCAAAAGTGAAAAAATCCGCTCCATTAATTAAAATAACAGCATCTGCAATTGAGAAGGCAACAAATTTGCCACCACCGTTGATTGTAACAGTATTGGTGGCAGAAACGCCTGCAATTACTGGAAAAGCAACTTGAGCAGTTTCAGTAATGTCTGTTTTGACATTCACCACTACAGCTCCGTTAACACCATTGGTTACAATGTTGTTTCGGAAATCTTGCCAATTGGCAAAGTTAGTTCCACCAGTTGCGGCCGTGTTGTCTATGGTATAAGTACCAGACATTTGGGCCGAGACTGAGCCCATAACACCCACAAACACTAGCATAAGCAGTAATTTGAGGCTTTGTTTTAATTTGTACATTTTTTTCATAAAACTTATTTAATTTAATTGATTTTTAAGTATTTTAACTGAACAAATATATCAATCAAATTTTAATAAGCAAACGTTTATTAAAAAAAAGTATGAAAAATTTACAATAGCTACATTTTAAAATGACAATAGTATAAAATGCTCAGCGCTTTTATAAGAAGTAGCAAATTTTTTAAAATAATCTCTTTCAAAATTTCGCTTATCAAAAAAACTAATACTAGCGCCATACTTAGATAACTTTGGAGGAATTGTCATATTTGCTACCAGGCCTTTATGGTATCTATTTACAATTAAAATTCCGTTTTTATGGACATTGTCTTTGAGTATTTTATCTATTGTCAAAAATCTGTCATAAAACTGAAAGCCTACATTTTTGTCATAAAAAACTGGCGAAGCCTTGACTGAATTTTTTAAATTACATTTCTTAATTCCAGTTATCCCTTGCTTCCAATAAAATGGTTCGAGAAAAAATTTGATCCCAGCTTCGTTATTTAGAAAAACGCTATCAGAAAACAAATAAACTGTTGTACCATCTATAAAACTGTAAACATTATGACTCTTGATATGGTGCACCACAATTATTCTTTGACTATCGTGTATGTATTTCTCGTATAAAATATTTGAATAAAACAATATGACTATCAATGGCAAGTATAGCAACACCCATTTGTATCGGTTGATGTGGAACATCAATATCAAAATTATAATCAAGTATATAGCAAGCATCTGCATGGTATCTATATATAGGCCGCCTACGTATGAATATGGCAACCTATCAATTTGCGTAACCAACCAATTACTAAACTGCAGTAAATATAAAATAATACTGCCAAAAATAATTGCTATCGAAGGTATAAAACTTAGTACAATAAGGATTATCAATCCTATAAGAATAAGACTGGTAATAGGTATTATTAAAAGATTAGAAAGTATAAAATAATTCGGAAATTGATGGAAATAAAAAATTCCGATTGGGAAAGTAAGCAATTGCGCTGCTAGGGAAACAGAAATAAGGCCCCAAAGATATTTGTCGATCCAAAATCTAGGTTTATACCAGTTCTGAATCAAAGGTTGAATAAAAACGATACCAAGCACAGCTAGATAAGACAGCTGAAACCCAATATCTACAATGAATTTTGGATTATACGCTAACAAAAGGAAGGCCGAAGCGTATATGTTATTATAAATATTTACTTGATACCTCAATAATTTGCCAATTGATATAAAGCTAAACATAATAGAAGCTCTTAAAACTGAAGATGAGAGGCCCGTCATAAAAGCATAAAACCAAATTCCAAGCAGTAAAATTATAACTTGTAAAAGCTTACCTCCTTTAAATTTCCTTAGGGGGGCTGTAAAAAGCGCCAAAACCAAATAAATTATTCCTGCATGCATGCCGCTAACAGCCAAAACATGCAAGGTACCAGTTCGCATAAAAGCTGAGGTGATATCAGGATCCAGATCGTCCTTGTATCCCATCAAAAGCGCCTCTGCAACACCAGCCTCTTTGGCGCTTTGAATATTTGTTTTAATAATCTTGAGCACATGGTTACGCCATTTATTTGCATATTGAAAAATTGATAAGGTATAAATCTTACTAATTCTATGACTTGAAGAATCAGCAAATAATTGGTAACTAATATTATGAAAACTTAGGTATCGTTTATAATCAAATTCCTCAGGATTAGAGGGTGGTTTGACAGCAATATATTTTGAGTTAACCCAGAAATGAGATCCTATGGCAGGCTTTATAATTCCTTGACCCTTTTTCAAATAAAATAAAAGGCTGCCTTGAGCACTCATTGCCTTCCTATTTGAATCAACAACGCCAATGACTTTGGCATAGCATCTATAAAATTTATTTTTTTCAGTGACGCCATCATCGACAACAATTTCTAAAAACTTGGATTTTGAGAAGGTCGTAAAATGTTTTGGTTGTGCTTGCTCATCATAACCATGTGTCCTTAAATAGCCAAGACAGAGCATTACCATCGTTATTAAAACCCCAACATACTTTTGCTCTCTGAATAGATGATTGGAGCTTCTACTGCTTGTATACAATAGGTATAATGCAAGCGAAAAAAACAGCAAAACAATTGGCAAAACAAAACCAACTGGGCAATAGAGTGAAATGAAAATTCCTAAAATAAATGGCACCAAAAGCCTGACAAAAGGTATGGCATGCCAACTAAACATGAATTATAAATATCTTCTCTTTACAAGTAGGAAGAATTCTGCCGCTAAATCTTCATTCTCATTCCAAGCATAGGTCTCTGCAACCTCACTTTCAATGTAATCAGCAGCTATTGCAAAAGAACCAGCTGTTTCAACAGCTAAAATACAAGATTTGTAAGCGTCGGCATTGCCCTGAAACAACTCATTGATAAACTCAAACTTTTTACTGATTGAAATAGCTTTCACCAATTCTTTAATTGGGGTATCTTTTAATTTATCCGCTAAATTTACCACAGGCTGTTTAAATTTGGCTAATTTGCCATTCACAGTAGCCTCATCATTATCAATCTCATCCTGTTTAGAAACGATTGTGGTTGAAATTGGAGGGCTTAATTTTTCTTGAACTGGTTCTTTTTTGTCCTCTTCAATTGCTGGTTTAGAATTTTTATTTTCAATAGCCTGAGGAATTGCATTGTCTTGTACTTCCTTTTTTGTAACTGGAATATTGATGACTGGAATATTGATAACTGGGACAGGCCTTTCCACTTCCACTTCAATTTCTGCTATTGGTTCAATAATTGGCAAATTATCCTTTGGCGCATCAGGTACTATGACAGGTTCGGATTTAATGATTTTTATTTCGACAGTTTGTTTAGTCTTTGCATTTATATCTATCAACTGGGCTTGCTCATAAATATGAATGGCGCCTTGCTTGATGCGATCTTGCACAAACGAAAAATTGCCAATTGCCTCGGCCTCTGTTATAGTATCATTAAGAGCATTTATAGATAGCTTTAATGCATTCAAGATTTCAATATTATTTGACATGGAAGACTGAATTAAAATTTATTCTTCCACATCATACTCTCCACAGGCTTTATGGTGCGAGTGCTATACTTCGCATTTTTCTTTTTGTTATACATGGTATTTACCTCACCAGCAACCATAAAATAAATCAACTGACCGATAGGCATGCCAAAATATACCTTTACTGGCTGTGAAACGCTAATTTCAAGTGTCCATGTATTACAAAATCCAACATCACCTTTTCCTGCTGTTGCATGTATATCTATACCTAATCTACCCGTACTACTTTTTCCTTCCAAGAATGGCACATGAGCGTGGGTTTCTGTATACTCTTCTGTGACACCTAAATATAAAGTTCCTGGATGCAGGACTATGCCTTCTTGAGGTATTTCAAAATGGTCAATTTTATTGTGTCCTTTTGCGTCTAATATTCTGTCTTTGTAGGTAGCTAAATATCTACCTAAATGCACATCGTAGCTATTAGTTCCTAAACATTCTGGGCGAAATGGCTCAATTAAAATATTGCCATTTTCAATTTCATCTAAAATTTGTTGGTCTGTAAGTATCATTTTTGTTGTATTTCAAAGCACATAATCATGCGGTCATCACTGCACGAAATAAATCTGTTTATTCCAATCCACAAAATTTTATTGACAGAAGATTGATGTGCCTCATATTTTTCGTTGCTAATTACCTTCAATAATTCATGGTTTTCTGACTTCCATAATTTTATTGACTTATCTAAACTGCAAGTTGCGAAATAAGTTTGGGTTTCATTAAAACTAATACAATTAATATGGTACCAATGGGCACTTATGATTTTTAGCACTTCAAGATTATCCCATACTTTCAAAACGGCATCTCGGCCACCACTTATTAATATATTATTTTCAAAATCGTAATCTAGCGCAAAAATAGACTGATCATGGGCTGTTTGAAACTTTACAATATTAGCTAATTTATCAAGTTGCCAAATAATCCCTTCGCTACCAGCAACAAAAACAGTTGTCTCTGTGGCAACCATTTTTCTTAGGCTTTTATTAGATAAATTAGATTGTTTTTCAATAACAAAATCCTTTGTCAAAACTATAAGAATACCATTTCCATTGGCTAATAAAAATTTATCATACCATACAAGTATATCAAAAATGGCAGAAGTATCAAATTGCAATTGATTCACAATTTTTTTAGTCGTCAGATTAAAGACAGTCAATACACCCTTGTTACCACCGCATAGTAAGTTGTCCTTAAATCTGCAAAGACTATAGATCGGATATGGGAAGCGGATTAACAATTGCCCGTCAGCCTGTTCCAAATTCCATTTTACAACCATTCCATCTGCACCACTGCTGTAAAATACATTGGTATCCTCACCCTTGCAAAGGGTATAAACAGCTTGGCTATGTCCGCTAAAATTTCTTACCTTCGCTACTTGTATTGACATGCCACTAATATTTGAAAAAACAATTGATACTGCAAAGAAACTAGCTGTTTGGCAAATAACCGAATCCGATGAAGAACTTTTTGCAATTCATCAATTTTCGATCCGTCATGATTACACAAAAAAACGCAATCTAGAACTTGCGGTTTCACAGATACTACTCAATCATTTGCTTGGCTTTAGTGCACATCTTAACTTGACAAAGGATGCCTACGGAAAACCTTTTTTAAATAATTCTAATATTGCCATTTCTTTTAGTCATTCAAAACAAATGGTGGCTTGTATTATTGATTTAAACGGCAGCGATGTTGGAATTGACATTGAAATAATCAGAGAAAGGATTCAATATATTTCACACAAGTTTCAGTCAACTAGGGATTTTACTATTTTGAATGGAATTTTGTCTAGCCATTTAATTTGGGGTGGAAAGGAAGTTCTTTATAAAATTTATGCAAAAAAAGAATTGGATTTTATCGACCATCTAAGTGTCAATTTTAATTCTGAGATAAGCCTCACAAATAACCAATTTCGAGGAGAAGGCTATGGAACAGTTGATAAAGGACATCACACATCTGTCCACCATTTATTCTATGAAACAATTGGTGAATTTATGTTGGTATGGGGCTACTAAGTTCATTGGTAAAAAACTTTCAAAATTACCATATACTATGCGATAGCGTAATAATGCCGAGCCAGAATACAATGCTAAAAAATCATGGATTGTAAACCCAGCCATCATATTTGGTTTACTGAGAGACGTAAAAAAAGGAAAATAAAATGGTCGAAAAACTAAACCAATAAATTAATACAATTTAGAAGTAAAACATAAAATATCAAAATGGTATTCGTTCTGATTTTACTATATTTGCGCCAAGTTATTATAGTATAATTGCTTTCTAATCAGTTAAATAAATGTCATTCAAATTTAGTGAAATCGGCAAAAAAATAGTATTTATTTTAATTCTAATATTTTGTTGTACCCCTATTGTAGATCCGCCATTGGCGCTATTAATAGGATTTATTTTAGCACAAACCATCGGACATCCTTTTTTAAAATGGAATAGCAAAGCCACCAGTTGGTTGCTTAAAATATCGGTTGTTGGTCTTGGCTTTGGCATGAATTTGCACCATGCGATTACCGCAGGTAAAGAAGGATTATACTTTACTATTTTCTCAATTACGATTACCATGTTGGCCGGTTGGTTAATAGGAAAATGGCTGAAAATAGAACATAAAATTTCATACTTAATTTCAAGTGGTACTGCAATCTGTGGAGGAAGTGCGATTGCTGCAGTTTCACCAATTATTAAGGCAGACGACAAACAAATGAGTGTAGCACTAGGGACTGTATTTATATTAAATTCCTTAGCGCTATTTATTTTCCCCATTATCGGACATTTATTAGACATGTCTCAGCATGAATTTGGTATTTGGAGTGCAATAGCTATTCATGATACCAGTTCTGTTGTTGGAGCAGCATCGCGCTTCGATCAATACTTTCCTTCAACTTCCTTGGAAAGTGCACTTCAAGTTGCTACAACAATAAAATTAGAACGCGCCCTTTGGATTATTCCTCTTTCTATTTTAACCGCATTTTTTACTAAAGGTGAAAATAAAAAAATAAGTATACCTTACTTTATTGGATTTTTTATTTTAACAATGGCCATCAGTACATTTGTTCCTCAATTTCAGGCGGCATATAGCGCTATTGTTTTAGTTTCCAAACAAGGTCTAACGGTTACATTATTTCTAATAGGCGCTGGATTATCTTTAAAGACCATTCAAGCTGTTGGCTTTAAGCCAATGTTACAAGGAATTTTGCTATGGCTTTTAATCAGTCTTATTTCAATTTTTACTATCCTCACATTTTAATTACTTTTGTACAATGGTTCAAGCATTAATAAATGGCAAATCAATAAGTATTGAATACTCAAATAAAACTGTAAGCCTCGATGGGGTTGAGAACACCTTGAATATTCTAAGTTTGAACAACCATAAAAACTTACATTTACTTTATAATAACCATTCGTATTTTATAGAAGTACTAGAATTCAACAACGCTACTAAAACCTATTTACTCGGTTTTGATGGCAAAACATTTGAAGTTGGAATTAAAGACCGTTTTGACCAGTTGTTGCACAGCATGGGTCTTGATACCGTCAAAAACAGCAAGGTAAATGAGTTAAAAGCTCCGATGCCAGGACTTGTATTAAGTATAAAAACAGAGATTGGCCAAGCAGTTAAAAAAGGTGATGCTATTTTAATTTTAGAGGCCATGAAAATGGAGAATGTTATTAAATCACCTACAGACGGGACTATTAAAACAATTCACATTGTTGATAAACAAGCTGTTGACAAGAACCAAATTCTTATTACTTTTGAATAATTACAATTTAATAATCATGAAAACAAAAATCTACCTACTATCCTTTCTAACATTGACATTGCTTATCTCCTCATGCGGAAGTTTATCAATTTCCCAAAAACGCTATAGTAGGGGTCTCAATATTGACCTTTTTGCTTCAAAGGATGCAAAAACGATGGAACAAAAGGCCAAAGTTGCAACAAAAAAATCGGCTAATAATAATCAAGTCAACATTGCTGAAAATATTTCAAATAACACCCCAAAATTAAACAATACTGTAGTTGATTTTTCTATAAAATCAGATAAAATTGAAGCAAAGCCGATTAAACTTAATAAATCCTTAATAAAAAATGTAAGACAACTTAGGAATACAACACAACAAATTTCTAAAGTTTCGAATCAAACATTTAACAATTCTGAGAAAAAATCAGCCTATTCAGCTTCACCAAAAGAAAACACGGAAACTGAGACTATTTTGTTAGTTATACTTGCCTTGTTCCCAATCTTATGTTTAATCGCAGTATACTTATACGACGGTGGTATCACCACAAATTTTTGGATTGATTTGCTTTTACATTTAACTTTCATAGGTGCAATTATTTTTGCGCTACTGGTTGTTCTAGATGTGATCGATTTATCTTAAGATATATCTAAAAATAAGAGGGTTTGTCATATTTACTTTGTCTATATAATATAATTGTATTATAATTGTAAATTATAATACAATTATGACTATTACGCAATTAGAATACATCATAGCCCTTGATACCCATAGGAATTTTGTTAATGCTGCTGAAAGTTGCTTTGTCACGCAACCTACCCTTAGCATGCAAATACAGAAACTAGAAGATGAGTTAGGTGTTAAGATTTTTGATCGCAGCAAGCAACCTGTCATACCAACCCATATTGGTGAAGGTATCATAGCCCAAGGCAGAAATGTTTTGAAAGAACACAGCAAAATTATTGAACTCATTCAAGATGAAAAAGGTATTATAAAAGGAAATATTAGATTGGGAATCATTCCAACTGTAGCTCCTTACTTAATACCACGATTTCTAATAAAATTTTTGAGTAAATATCCTGATGTCAATTTAATTGTCAATGAATTAACAACAGAGCAAATAATTTATCAATTAAAAAACGATTTGCTTGATTGTGGCATTATGGCTTCGCCAATTAAGGATAAAAACTTAAACGAAGAAACTTTGTACTATGAAGAGTTTGTTACATATGTTTCTCCATCTAATAAATTATGGAAGAAAACAACCGTAAAACCAGAAGATTTAGACTTGGCTGATATATGGATTTTAACCGAAGGTCATTGCATGCGCAACCAAGTAATAAACATCTGTGGCGAACGAAAAAAAGATGGTTTAAAAGCCCGTTTTGATTACCAAACAGGCAGTGTTGAGACTTTGAAAAGAATTGTTGATCAGGATGATGGAATCACAATT
The DNA here is from genome assembly GCA_029945665.1 of bacterium. GTDB lineage: Bacteria > Bacteroidota > Bacteroidia > NS11-12g > UBA955 > JABMMZ01. The sequence goes on from JAQSCZ010000122.1 coordinate 11,767, forward strand.
TTGCCTGAATTAGCCATTTCAGAATTTGGTCCCGATGAAATCGATAAGGTTAGATACTTTAAATTCCCAGAACCTGTAAGGGAAATCAGTATTTTCACTCACCGCCATTTTGTAAAAAAGAAACTAATCAAAACTTTAATGGATGAAATTATTTCTAATGTGCCAAATAAAATGCGCAAGAAAGAAAAAAGAGATGTTGTTAAGATTCACTAAATTGAGATTTTCCTTAGAGGAATAGAATCTTTATCAATGTAATTAATACAAAAACAACAAACACTATAGAAAGTGTTTTTGGTTTTAAGGTTTGTGCATATTTAACACCGTATCCTGATGCCAAGATTGCACTCGAAATAACAGGAATTAGTAGTGGCCAAACCAAATAACCGGTTTGATATTTAAAATCTACAAACTGCATTGGCTTGATAGACCCATAGAAGATAATTAAAGGCATTGCAATAATTGGAATTACCGACAACGATAAACCTGTTGCAAACTTTATAGGCAATTTGAGTACTTTATTAAAATAAGGAACTAGAACAATCCCACCACCTAAGCCGCTTAAGGCAGTGACTAATCCGGCAAATAGCCCTGCGGGAATAAATTTTCCTATTTTAGGAATCACTAATTCTGTAATCTCAGTCTTATTAGAAAAAAGCATTCTTATGGTTGTCAATATTAGGATGCCAGCAAATATATAATTGAACAATTGCGGATTGTTTATCCCATTGATATATATAAAATACGTTAGTATTAATGAAGAAACTGATGCAGAGATACCCGCAGCAAATGCAGAAGGAATATGTGTGTTCTTTAATTTCAGTTGCTTAACTGTACCGCTGATACCAACCATAAATACAATAACTAAACTATTGGCCAAAGTATAAGCTACATTACCGTTTGAAATCTCATGATATACCAATAATTGTTGAATGACTGGTACGAATACAATGCCGCCTCCTACACCTAGCATCCCTGCTAAAAATCCCCCCACAAAACCAGCAAGTACTAATAATGATATTTCAATTAATGGCAAATTATTTAATGGTTAAAATGGATAGGTATTGCGCAAGATCATTTAACAAATTTATAGACTTTAAAACATCTTTGTCAGAATTAAATGTAGATTCTATGACCGCCTCTTCATAATAATATCGCCTTGCTATTTCTGAACTTAGCATAGTCATAATTTCGACCTTGTTTTTCTCAAGATCATTCATTTTTATTTTCTTTATACTATTTTCAATTGACTCAATCTCATTTTTAAGAATCGCCAAATTATCTTCTTCTGCAACCTTTTCCTTAAATAATTTTAAAGCAGTTTCGCTGTTTGTGAAATAGTTAAAGTTTTGTGTGGTAATAAAATTCTTAAAATCAACAAAATCCTTTTCTGATATCTTGAAATTACTGATATCTGCAATGGCTTCGTGTTCATTGCGATAGTGAGTTGCAAAATCAAAAATAAGATAATTTTTTTCTAAATTTTTACTCAGATTCGAGAGCTTACTTTCTGCAACTAACACATCTGGCTTAACGCCTCCTCCGTCATATACAACTCTGCCACTTTTCGTTTTAAAAGCCTTCCTTAAACTATCTGGCACAATACCTGCGCTTCCATCTGGATTCCGATGGCTATAATCAAGCAATTGTATGCAACGATTAGAGGGTATATAGTATTTGGCTATGGTTAATTTCATTTGCGTGCCGTAAGGCAAACCTTTGGTATTTTGAACTAAACCCTTGCCAAAGGTATTTCTGCCAATAACAACTCCTCTATCAAAGTCCTGAATGGCACCACAAACAATTTCACTAGCGCTTGCGGAATGGCTATTAACTAAAACCACCAATGGAATTGTGGCATCTACCACTTGATCTAGGGTTTTATACTCTCTAAAAGCCTCATCTGCTCTGCCTTTAGTCGTAACAACTATTTGATTAATACCAATAAAAATATTAACAATACTAACTGCCTCATGCAATAAACCACCACCATTATCTCTTAGATCGAGCACAATATTTTTCACGCCTCTTTGCTTAAGATTTACTAAAGCATCTTTCACTTCTTTGGCAGCTCCCATCATAAAATGATCTAATTTTATATACCCTATTTCAGCATTGACCAATCCAAAATAAGAAACATTTTTTAATTTAATATCTTCTCTTGTAATTTCTACTAGTTTTTTAATGCCATCTCGTTCAATTGTTAGCACTACCTTGGTATTAGGAGATCCTCTTAAGGCATCACTAGATTCTTCTAAACTTTTCCCAACAAAATTCTTTCCATTGACTTCTATCAACTTGTCGCCAACTCTTAGGCCTGCTTTATCTGCTGCTAGACCTCTATAAACAATATTAATGTATTGATAATCGCCCCGCTTTACACTGCTACAACCAATCCCTCCATATTCCCCACTTCGCATTATCATCGCATCTTCTGCCTGACTTTCAGTGTAAAAATTGGTGTATGGATCTAAAGAGCCCAACATGGCATCAATGCCCTTTTTCATCAATTCTCCAGGTTTTATATCATCTACATATCCCGTATGAATCTCTTTATATACCCCTCCAAAAATTTCAAGATTTTTACTGACTTCAAAATAATCATCTGCTTGCTTAAAAGCAAAAATAAATAGGAGCCCAATTGAAATAATAAATAATTTCCGTTTTGAAAACATTAAACAAATTTAACAACTTTTGGCTGAAAATAAGAAAATATTTTAGTTGCGGTGATCCATTCCCCAAAGCATTTTATTGCGCAGGGTTTTCAAATAAGTATCGCCTTCAAAACGCACTAAATTGATTGAAAAATCAGCTTTCTTAATGGCTATTTGAACTTTATTGTCAATTGTCACAGAGCGACTATCCAAACTTGCTAAAAAATAATTACTCCTACCCTCTATTTCAAAACTCAATACTTGGTCATCTGGAATAATCACTGGACGAACATTGAGGTTATGAGGTGCAATTGGCGTTACAACAATACTTCCTGACTTAGGAAATAAAATTGGCCCACCGCAACTTAAAGAATAACCAGATGAGCCAGTAGGAGTGGCTACGATTAAACCATCAGCCCAATATGAATTAAGGGGTTCTCCATTTAAGAATGCGTGAACAATGATCATACTACTCGTTTCCTTTTTATGCAGAACGAAATCATTCATGGCGTAATTAAAATCAAACAATTGTTGGTTACTCTCTAATTGTAAAAGATTCCTTTTGTCAATTAAATAACTCCCGCGCTTTAATTGATTGAAAGCATCCTTTAATCCACTGGTATTAACATTGGCTAAAAACCCAAGTCGACCCGTATTTACGCCAATTAAGGGAATGCCACTGTCGGATAAAATCTCAACGGCATCAAGTATGGTGCCATCCCCACCAATGCAGATAAGGTAGTCAATTAATTTATTTTTACTAGATAACTTATCAAAAACTTCTTTGGTATTAATATCTAAATTAAAGTTTTTAAATTCCTTAATTAGATGTTCATGATAAAAAACAGTAACTCCCTCTGAAATTAGAAACTCAATAATTTCTTGTACCAAATTTAATTGGTTATCTGAATTAATTACTTTTGAATACAGTCCTATTTTCATGTTAGTTAATCACAAAGGTAATTGATTTATATTGAGCCTTCAAAATTCCTATAAAGTTGCGAAGGCATATTAAAATTCAAATCTCATCACTTGCGTTTGGAGCTTATTGCTTTTATGAAGCGCACGGTCGTATAATTGGAAAGTGTAGTACATAGAATCTGGAAATAAGCCAATATACGGAGATGCTTTAAGTAACAACCTAATTTCACCACTTATTCCTTTTGATTTGCCCGTAGGTGTTAAATTTACAATCCTTTCATTATAGTTGAGTGTGTCAGCTGGGAAGGAGGGATTTGGAATTTTTGAAGCTATTCCATTTTCAATTTGAAATATTTCAATAATTAAGTTATTGTAATAAGGGGAGCCCTCATTAAAGGGTGAAATTGTATCTTCGGTATTCAAACCAATATCACCATCGCCATCAACATATGAAACTATAAAATTAACTGCCGAGTCTTTGCCCTTTAGCTTTAATTGTTCTACCAATTTGAACGATATACCAGGAATAATAGAATCTTTATTAGCTTCCTGCTTGCAACTTGCAATAAAAATTAAAATGAATATAAATATACTATATTTTTGAGCCATGCTTCTAAATCAGTTAGAAAAAGCGATTTTTACTGTTACCGATTCACAATTTGAACAGCTTGCACTTGAGGTATTTCGCCATCAAAGCAAACATTGTGAGGTGTTTAAGCAGTATTTGCACTTTTTAAAATCTGACATAACAAAGATAAACAAGCTTGAAGAGATTCCCTATTTACCGATAGAATTTTTTAAACATTTTAAAATTACCACAGGGCATTTTTTACCGGAAATTGTTTTTGAAAGCAGCAGTACGAGTGGAATTGGAATTAGTAAGCACCATGTAAAGTCAACTTCATGGTACCAAACCGCATTTAATAAAAGTTTTGAATTTAATATACAAAAACCTGAATTATTCTGTCATTTAGCACTACTCCCATCCTACTTAGAGAGAGAGAATTCATCACTCGTTTTTCAAATTAATGAATTTATTCAAAAGAGTAATTACAAAGAAAGTGGCTTTTTTTTATACAATCACCAAGAATTAGCAGAACGAATTAGACAAAACGAGGACCATCAAATACCCACGATTTTGTGGGGTGTAACCTACGCGCTTATTAACTTTTCAGAAGCTTTCCATTTAGAACTCAAACACACCCAAATTATTGAAACAGGCGGCATGAAAGGAAAAAGAAAAGAAATTGTTAGAGATGAATTACATGCTTTATTAAAATCTGCATTTCAACTAAACGCCATAGGGGGAGAGTATGGCATGACGGAATTAATGAGTCAGGCCTATTCATTAAGCAATGGCTTATATCAATGTCCGCCTTGGATGAAGATAACAACCCGTGAAATCAATGACCCATTAACACCCATTAATAATTACAAGAATGGGGTATTAAATATTATTGATTTGGCTAATTTAAACAGTTGCGCATTCATTGCAACTTCTGATATTGGAAAAGTGCACCCCAACGGCCAATTTGAAGTTTTAGGTAGACTCGACAACAGTGATACAAGAGGCTGTAATTTGCTGGTATAATAAATATTTAAATCCTGCTTTGATAATAATTATTCAACAACTAAAGACTTACATTAGCTCTCAAAAGATTGCGCATTGGCTTATACTACTAGTGTTTTGTACGATTAGTGTTTATGTAAATTATGGCTTAGGACTGCAAGAAAGAATCAATCAATTGAGCGGCTTAAAAGAATATGGAAGCTATGTTGCATTGTATGCTGTTCATTCAATTTTTGCATTTTTAGTCTATAGTATTTTATATCAAAAATACGAGTTTTGGAAAGCCCCAGGATTTGTCATTTTATTAGTTTGCAGTTTTTTAATTTTTGCCCTGCGAGCAACCATATCTCAGCACTTTGACTTAATTGAAGATTGGTCACGTGAGGGTCAAAAGAGAATCAATCAGTTTGTTTTTAACGATGTTTTTAGATTGCTTTGCATATTTATACCAATTTCACTCATTTGGTTACTTGTTGACAGAAAAACTATGCCCTTGTATGGTTTAACCCTAAAAAATCACAAGCCCAAGGTGTATTGGATTCTTTTGCTTTGTATGCTGCCATTAATAGCTGGAGCAAGCTGTTTGAGCGACTTTCTAAGTTATTATCCCAGATTACATATATTACAAAATTACAATCCACCAACCTGGAAATTATGGCTATTTGAACTATTTTACGGCATGGACTTTTCCTCAATTGAGCTCTTCTTTAGAGGTTTTTTAGTCATTGGTTTTGCTAAATATGTAGGTAGCAACAGCATCCTTCCAATGGCTTGTTTCTATTTATCTATCCATTATGGAAAGCCTATGGGTGAGGCTATAAGCTCATTTTTTGGTGGTACAATTTTAGGTGTTATTTCTTACCATAGTGGTAGTATATTTGGCGGCATAATGGTACACGCTGGAATTGCATGGTTAATGGAAGCTGGTGGCGTTATTGGAAATTATATTAAAACATTATGGGTGGATTAAAAATAATTGGTACAAACGCCTTGACATATCCAGAAATTAGAAATTTTGCAGGACATGCATATACCAATTTTCGTTTCAAAAAAGTTTTTGACTTCTATAAATTTCCCGCTTATTTTCTTTTTAAACTAAAAGGGTTAATTAATCGAAAATGGCTGAATAGCTATATGGATTTGGGCTTAAATAAAGTTAGTTTCTATCATTTTTTCAATGTCATTAACTTAGGTAACAAGCCCACCATTATAACCTTTGAAACCAGTTTGCCCAGATGGAATGATACAACTAATGATTTTAAAAATGGCCTTGAAATAATCGCCAAAAAAAATTGTGTTCAACTAATCGCTCTTTCTCAATCGGCCTATGATAGACAGGCAATGGTTTGCAAAAAATACAGGCCAGATTTATTACATAAGATAATGGCTAAAAACCGTGTGATTTTGCCACCCCAAATTAATTTCATTAACCATATTAATGAAAAAAGGGAGCCTGGAAAATTCATTATTTTTACTATTGTCGGGGCCGATTTTTTCAGAAAAGGTGGGCAAGCTATTTTGAATGCTTTTGAAGAATTAATTACACAAAACCAACCAATTCATCTAAATATTGTAAGCACGCTTAACTATGGCGACTATGCCTCGAAAACAAATATTGAAGATTTTGAATTGGCCGTAAAATTGATTCAAAAATACCCCAATCATATTTCACACTTCAAATCGCTTTCAAACGAATCTGTAAAAACGCTGCTATTAGATACAGATGTTGCACTTTTGCCTAGTATTGCCGAAACTTTTGGTTATTTTATATTAGAGGCTCAAGCGGCAGGTTGTCCTGTGATTACAACGGATATAAGGGCAATGCCGGAAATAAACAGTATAGAAACCGGTTGGTTAATCCCAATTAGAAAAGCGAATAGTGACGAAGCTGAAATAGATAATCCAACGGCTTTAATATCCAAAATAAGCATTCATTTATGCCAAATAATTAATGAAATATTGGCAGAGCCAAGCATTGTCAGAGAAAAAGGCGCTAAAGCTTTAAATAATATTATAAAAAATCACTCGCCAATGCATCACCAAGCATTGCTCGAATCTATTTATACTTCAATCTTACAAAATGAGTAAACGCATATTTTGGATATTGGCCATAGGTTTGCATTTTTTATTTTTGTTAATGCAACTATTGGGGCATACAACGATGCTACAGGATACCAAAGAATATCTCTTTGCGGCAGACAACTTGATCCAATATCATCAACTCTATTGTAACGACTTTAGCGCGCCTTTAAATCCAGATTATTTAACCAAAAGACCCTTTTTATACCCTGCTATTTTAGCAATCTTTAGATTAATCAGTTTTGAAAACAATTCTATTTTTTTAGCCATTGTTTTAATAATTCAAAACTGCGTAAGTTTATTTAATCTAAAAATAATGCTAAAAATTGTTAGCCATTTTAAAGGTGATGTGAACTATCTCTATGCTTTTATCTTATTAATAATTACACCAGCACAATTGATTTATGCGAATCTAATTATGACTGAAATATGGCTTCAATTCATCATCTTAATGCTACTTAACTATTTTCTATTTTACCGGGATAGTAAAAAATGGCAAGTATACGCTTCAATTTTATGCATTGCTGGCATTGCATTAAAACCGGTTATCATATTTTTAGCGCTTATTTTTCCTGCATTAATAATTTATTTTTATTATAAAAAATTAAATTTGAGACTCATTGTGATAAGTATACTACCCGCAATTTTTGTGCTATTAACCATTCAATGGAATGCGAAACGAACAGGTTCTTATCAATATTCTGCTATTAGCACCATTAATCTTTTACATTACAATGCTTATACCCTTTTAATTCATGAGGAAGGCATTTCTAAAGCGGATTCAACTATAGACGATATCACAAAACAGTCGTTGCAGAGAGCAAGTTACAGTGAGCAACAAAAATACAAGGAAAAAGCTGCCAAAAGCATAATTGGTAATCATATTGGAGCCTATACTTATCTGCATCTAAGAGGCGCATTTTTATGTTTACTTGACCCAGGAAGATTTGACATCACGCAATTTTTCAACTTACCACATACACAAAATTTGGTTTACGAAGCCAGTAAAAAAAACAACAAGCTGCAACTTGTTAAAAGCTTTATAAACCCACTTGGCATTGTTTTAATAGGCCTCTTTGCTTGCAATATTTTTAAACTGATTTTCGGAGTTAAATTTATCTTCTCAAAGCATACCAAATCACTTAATAAATTTTTACTATTACTATTTCCTTTATATATTATATTAATTACTGGACCAATAGGAAGTAGTCGATTTGCCATACCATTTATACCAATATATTTTGCTATTATTTTAATTACTTTAAGTCGGGGTAAAGTTTAAAAAATTAGTTAAATATGGTATATTTTCATTTTGTTAAAAGCAAAAGTGCCTAATACAATTGCTTACTTTCCAAATCCATTGAATAGATTTAAATAAAACGGCTATGGATTCACTAAATTAAAAATTTACAACACATTGAACTAAATTGTAAAACTGGAAAATAAAGCTAATGATGAAAATGGATAACTGAGTTTTGAAGCTAGGCTTTATGTTTCAATAACTATTTTCAAGTTGATTAAACTTAAACTTTGTTGGAATTAATAACTTTTGTAAAATCAATTTTATTAAACAACTTACTTTGTAACACTTCTGTATTTAATTCAAGATGGTTAACACTATGGGCATCTGTACCTAAAAAACTGTAGTGTCCATTTTGAATTAACCATTGGGCTAATTTTTTTGCACCTGGTGAATAATAACCAATAAGAGACAATAAATTGATTTGAAATTTAATCCCTGTTTCAAGGATTTTTTCTACTTGCTCATAATTATTTTGCAAATACACATAGCGCTCAGGATGTGCAAATACTGGGGAATAACCTTGAGTTCTTAAATCAAATACAAGCTCCGTGAAAAAAATCGGTTTATTTAAAAAAGAGGTTTCTACAAGCACGTATTCCTTGTCGAAGGTCATTAGTTTTTCTCTGTTCTTTACCCTGTCAAGAAAATACTCATCCATATAATACTCCGCTGCGAAATCTATTTCGAGAGGAATCCCATTACTAGAAAATGCTGCATTTAAAAGGTTTCTTTTTTCTCCTATTATTTCAGGGGTATTCTCGTAATAATTAGCCATTATGTGAGGCGTAGCAATGATTTTTGAGTAACCTAAATCAACAAAATAATTTGCCATTATTAAAGAATTTTCAATTGTTTTTGAACCATCATCAATTCCAAATAAGATGTGATTATGCATGTCCCACTTTAAAGGGGAAATACTGCTCGCTTTCTTTGAAAAGAATCGATCTAAAAAACCCATTCCATTATTTTTTTAGTTTTTTGAAGAATTTAGCAATTTTACTCATTCTATTTTCGTTGTCATCTTCATAATAACCATACCCATAACCATTGCCATAGCCGTAATTATTTCCATATTTACTGCCATAAGTATTCGTTCTATTGACATCATTAATAACGACTGAAAGGTTGGTATAATTCTTACTTTTATACAGATTATTGATATTATTAATTACAATTTCTTTCGAAAAACCAGAACGGACTACGTAGATTGATAAGTCGCATTTTTTAAACACGTTGTTAGCGTCTGTTACCAAGCCAATGGGAGGATTATCCGCCATTATAATATCATAATCCTGATGTAAATTTTCTAATAAATCGTCAAATTCCTGCTTCAAAAGCAACTCATTCGGATTAGGAGGAATGGGGCCAGAAGTAATAAAGTCCAAATTTTTTAAGCTTGACTTATGAATGGTGTTTCGCCATTCGGAAATTCCAGAAAGGATTGAACTAATACCTTGATTATTTTCAACATTAAAACCAACATGTATCTTTGGTTTACGCATATCCAAATCAAGCACTACAACCCTTTTACCTGTTAATGCTAATATTGCGGCGAAATTAATAGCAAAAAACGTTTTACCTTCACCACTAATAGTCGATGTAACACCAAAAATTTGTTTAGATTTTTTCGGTAACATAAAATCCGAATTTGTTCTAATTGCTCTTAGAGATTCGCTAATTGAAGACTTTGGGTTACCATCGACAACAAGCGTAGACGCTGGCATTTTCTTTTGATAGGTCGGAATAGAGCCTAAAATTGGTGCTATTAATCTATTTTCGATTTGTTTTTGAGAATAGATGACGTTCATTAATAAATATTTTATTAATATGAATAAAAGGATAGGCAAGACCCCAATAATAATAAACAAAGACCATACTTTAGTTCTATTAGGAGAAATTGGATCATTAGAAACTGTAGCTTCGCTTAGAATAATAAACTCTGGAACCGTACCTGCCTTTGATATTTGATATTCTATTTGTTTTTCGACAAGTGAAAGGTAAAATTTCTCATATAATGAATTAAATCTTTTCAGGCGGTCAAATTCTGTTTTCTTAGAAGGCAAAGTCGAATACTTATCCTTTAATTCAGCAATTTTTTTACTAATTAATGCTGTTTGCTCGGCTATATTTCTTTTATTTTCCTTTACAAAATTTAGAATTTGTGCTTTATTCATGGAGATCTCCAACTCGATTTTGCGATAAGGCAAAGTCACTTCTTTGTTTGAAATTTTGAGTAATTCTCTTTGTTTAAATAAATTATTCAATTCATTAATGCCGTTAGCAATATCCTTGTTTTCAATACCATATACCAATGGTACTATATTGTCCTTACTTTCATTTCTTTGAATAAATTCCAATATACCATCTGTAGATTGTGCAGTTTGACTAATTTCGAATTTATTCTTTTCTAATTCATCAATTTCCTTTGAAATTACTGAGAACTCTGCCTCTGGGGCAGATGTTCCTGATGATTTCACAAAACTTTCGATTTCATTTTCATATTTATCAAGTTTATCGCTTGTTTCTTCAATTTGAGATTGAATATACAACAATGTTTGTTCTTGAGATTTTTGCTTTTTCTCCAAAGAGTGTTTTAGGTATACTGTATCAAATGCATTGACAATTACACGGGCTTTTTCTTTGTTAAAATCGGTAAGGGAAATTTGAATGGTTCGAGCCTCGTCATTGGAGGCAATAACACTCAGATTGCTGAGAATAGACGAAACAAGTGAATATTTACTATTCAGTCTAAAATAGTAATTCTTTTGGTCTTCAATAGATGAAATTCCTTTGTCATGTAAAAGTGCAAATTTGAAATCACCCATAGTCACTATATCACCGATTTTATGTATTTCGCCTTCCTCATTATCATTGCCCATTTCAGAAATTTGATAGTTTAAATTATCAATAAAAGTTACTGCAAAATTCCTATCATAAGGTGTATGAATGGGGTCAGAAATAATGTGAACTTTGAAAGGTGAACTTCTAAAAATTTCTGTTGTTTGGATATTACCAATCGCATAATAGGATATACTTAAATCAACGATGCGAAGCACATCCTGTGCCACCAAAGGCGAACGAATCAATTCTATTTCACCCGATAGGTTATCATTTTGAACACTCGAGAGACTATTTAAGCCAACATTGGAGGCTTCTCTTTGAATTTCTAATTTAATCAAAGAAGAGGCCTTATAAACTGGCTTAGTATATTTTAAATAATAATGACTGCCAATTATTGAAATAATAATAGAGATGGGAATCCAATACCATTTTTTCTTAAGAATGAGAATAAGTTTTTGAACATCAAATTCAATATTTGCAGAACCGTTATTCTCGATATTTAAATTATCATCTTTCATTATTTAGACACTAGAGTATTTACTAAAATTGAGAAGGTAACGAGTACTTGCACGATATTAATGATAAATACATTATCCCGAATACTTTCAGCAACAGGTCTTCTAACTGGTTCAATATATATAATATCGTCTGGTTTCAAGCTTATAATAGAATTTTTCATATCAGCAATTGTCCTCAAATTCACAATTTTAATTTCAGGATCTTTTAAATCCCCACGAATTATTCTGATATTGTAACCTTTTGAATTGTTATCAATTCCACCATACAAAGCAATTGCCTCTAAAAGGTTCATAGTTGGACTTGCAAAAGGGATAACTTGGCCGCCCTTACCGCCCAGAAAAATAATTTTTTTGTTTGCAACTTTAGAAATAACATAAACTTCGTTGTAATAGCTTTCATACTTAGCAGAGAGTAAACTATCTAATTGAGATATTTTTAGGCCGAACACTTTTTGCTTACCAATTACGGGAAAATGACACATTCCATCAACAGATACTTCAAAAGATGGCTTATCAATTGATACTGTATTTGCGTCACCAAAAGTAGAAGTAGCAATAAGTTTACCAGATGGATCAATGATTGATTCTCCAGAATTCGTATACAAGGTAAACTGAATTTTATCACCAACTTTTATAGGATAATCAATGATGGTTTTTTGATATTCTGATTTCCAATTTACTTCTTCATTTTCAGCTTTCAACAATACATTGGAAGTATAAGATTTACAACCTGAAAAAAGAAAAATTGCTGCAATTAAAAAACCAACTGAATGCAATAATTTTACAATTGAATTGTCGGGCAAAGCTTTCGCTATTTTTTGAGGCTTCATTTTTTTAATAGTTTAATTAAATATTCTCCATATCCGCTTTTTATAAGCGGCAAGGCAATTTTCTCTAATTGGGCACCATCAATATAACCCATTCGCCATGCAACTTCTTCAATGCTTCCAATTTTCCAACCTTGGCGTTCTTCTATCACTTGAACAAACTGGCCGGCTTGCATAAGACTATTAAAAGTACCAGTATCCAACCAGGCAGTTCCACGCTGCAATATTCCAACTTTTAATTTTCCTAGTCTCAAATATTCTTTGTTAACATCCGTAATCTCATACTCACCACGTGGCGATGGCTTTAAATTTTTGGCTATTTCTACCACATCATTATCATAAAAATACAAACCAGGTACAGCATAATTAGATTTTGGTTCAAGGGGTTTTTCTTCAATGCTTATGGCCACATTATTTTCATCAAACTCAACAACGCCATATCTTTCTGGATCGCTCACATGATAGGCATAAATTACACCACCAGTTGGGTTGTTGTTAGATTGCAGGAGTGATTGAAGTGACGAACCAAAGAAAATATTATCTCCTAAAATAAGGGCCACTTTTTCTTTGCCAATAAACTTCTCTCCAATTACAAATGCTTGCGCTAAACCATTGGGTATGGCTTGTTCTGCATAGGTAAATTCGCAACCTAATTGTTTACCATCCCCTAATAATTTTTGAAAATGCGGTAAATCATGCGGTGTTGATATAATTAATATTTCTTTAATACCTGCCATCATTAGTGTAGATAACGGATAGTAAATCATTGGTTTATCATAAACAGGCATCATTTGTTTACTAATGGCAAGTGTTAATGGATGTAATCTGGTTCCACTGCCGCCCGCTAATATTATTCCTTTCATGTGTATTATATCTTTAATTTTTATCTACTTGCATACATGGCTTGATAGTATTGCTGGTAGTTGCCAGTGGTAACATTCGTAAGCCAATCTTGATTGGATAGATACCAATCTACTGTTTTTTCTAACCCTTGCTCAAATGTAACGGAGGGCTCCCATCCCAATTCATTCATTAGTTTACTTGCATCGATGGCATATCTAAAATCATGACCCGCTCTGTCAGTCACATAGCTAATTAATTTTTCAGATTCGCCTAGTTCTCTTCCTAATTTATGATCCATCAGTTGACATAGAAATTTCACCAATTGGATATTTTGCCATTCGTTATTCCCACCAATATTGTATGTTTCACCATTTCTTCCTTTGTGAAAAATATCGTCAATAGCACGCGCATGATCCTCAACAAATAACCAATCTCTCACATTTTCACCTTTGCCATAAACAGGAAGTGGTTTATTGTGCATGATATTGTTTATCATTAATGGGATTAATTTTTCAGGAAAATGATGAGACCCATAATTATTGCTACAGTTAGATATTTTCACCTGCATTCCATAGGTATGGTGATAGGCTCTCACAAAGTGATCGCTTGAAGCTTTTGAGGCTGAATAAGGTGAATTAGGGCTATATGCTGTGGTTTCCAAAAATTTACCCTCATCTCCTAGTTGACCATATACCTCATCGGTGCTTACATGGTAAAATATTTTATCCGCAAATTGATTGTGCCATATACTTTTAGCCGCATTCAATAAATTTACTGTTCCAACAACATTAGTTAATACAAACTCAAGCGGATTTGAAATAGAACGGTCAACATGCGATTCTGCTGCTAAATGAATAACGGCATCAAATTGAAGATTATGAAACAACTGATTGATAAAATCTCCATCTGTAATATCCCCTTTAACAAAATGATAATTTGATTTATTTTCTACATCTTTAAGATTCTCGAGATTACCCGCGTAGGTTAATTTATCTAAATTATATATTTCATATTCAGAATAATTATTTACGAACCTGCGAACCACATGCGAGCCAATAAAACCGGCTCCTCCAGTTATTAATATTTTTTTTGTCATAGCAAATACTTTAAATGTTATTTATAATAAATCCTCAAGATACATATCAAATATTAAAGTAGCATTTGGTGGTATTACTCCGGGATATCCCTTTTCGCCATAAGCTAGGTATGCTGGTATAATTACTCTAACCTTCATTCCTTTATTCATCAAAGGCAATATCTCTATCCAACCACCAATAACGCCTGCGCCAACTACTGGCAATTTAAAAGGTTCAAAAGTTCCGAAATTACCATCGAATTTTACCCCATTTTCCAAATATCCTGCATAATAAATCATGGCGGTTTGACCTTCTTTTGCTTTGTTGTTTTTATCGCCTGGGCTGATTACAATATATTTGAGCCCAGATTTTAATTTCACGGTATCTTTCCCTTTTCCACTGTATGCTGTATATGCAACAGGCTTTTTAACATTCACCAACTCAACTTCGAATATCAAAGTTGAATTCGGTGGTATATCGCCTAAATCTTGACTGCCATAGCCTAAGCCCGAGGGGATAATTAAGGTTGCTGTCTCACCTGTTTTCAAATAAGAAAAACCTTCATCCCAGCCAGGAATTACTTGCTGAGCACCAAGTGTAAAAGAAAAAGTTTGATTGCGGTCTTTTGAACTATCAAATTTTTTGCCGTTGGTTAATGTACCGGTATAATGCGCTTCAATTTGATCTCCAGCAGCAGGCACAATGCCTTTTGGATTCTTTTTAGTTATTACATACCGTAAGCCAGTTTTGGTTGTAACAGTGTCATTTTTTACACCCTCGGCATTTATTAAACCGAAAGCCATCATTAACAATAAAAGGTTGATCGTTTTTTTCATTTATTCTACTTTTAAAATATTTATTTCATAAACAAGGGTTGAAAATGGGGGAATCATTAAATCTACACCTTTGGCTCCAAAACCTAAGTCGTAGGGCAAAATAAAGGTGGCTTTTTCACCCGCTTTCATTTTAAGTAACATATCAAACATTCCAACAGGTTGGAACTGTTCGCGCGTTACTCTGATAATTTGTGGTTGTCCCATGGTATAGGTGTTATAGAACTCTGTATCATCAAACAATTTGCCAATAAAATGAAATTTAACAATGCTATTTTCATGAATAAATTTAGCAGTATCTGCATTGGCTTTTGCATGAAATTGAGAGCGAATACCCGTTGAGGAATCAAGTTCCATTGTTAATCCTTTACGCTTGGTATAGGCAATAATGTTTTCTACCTCAGCATTCCAACGGACAATTTTTTCGGTATTGATTACACTATCTACTTGGTATTTATTCATTTTTCTATCCATTTTAATGATAAATTTCAAATCACTGCCAGGTTTAATATAATTGGGAAGCGACATTTCCATTCGCGTTTTATAGAAAAAGGAATCAGCATTTATTAAAAATTGTGCACTATCACCTTCGGCCAGTATACCTAGCGCTTCCATGATATCACCTCCCTTATGGGTTGGCATTACCAGTAGTATTCTATCTGGGGTTCTATTAAAGTTACTATAAACCACAGAGTCTTCCGAATTTGTTATGCTATAATAACATTGCAAATAATCGCCAATGGAAGGCAGGGTTGTTTTTTCTCCTCGCTTTAGGAATTTAAAACGCAATCCACTTTCTGTTTTTGAATACTTGCCACAAGCACTCAAACCGATAAAAACGGCAATAAGTATGCTGAATTGATATTTATGCATTGAGTTCTTTTAGATATAATTTTAAACTATCTTTCACTTGTTGTATTGTTTCTTCCAATGAAGCGGTGCTGCTTCCACCTGCAGCATTAAAATGCCCGCCACCGTTAAAATGATTCCTAGCAAATGCATTGGCCGCAAAATCACCTTTACTTCTGAAACTCATCTTAACCAATTTTGTTCTATCGATAATCAAGATGGCAAATTTAATACCTTCTATGCCTAATCCATAATTTACCAATCCTTCTGTATCACCTGTTTGAATTTTAAATTGTTTTAATTCTTCTCTGTTAATACTAATGATGGCCGTTTTATATTCTCTTAAAATTTCTAATTTTTTATTTAGTGCATAGCCAATAAACCGCACGCGGTCTTCAGTAAAACTATCAAAAACCAGATCGTGTATTGCTACATGATCGATACCATAATCCATTAAATCAGCTGCTATTCTGTGTGTATTACTGCTGCAGTTACTATGTCTAAAAGACCCGGTATCTGTCATAATTCCAGTATAAAGACACGCCGCACAATCTTTATCAAGGTATTGATGATTATTACTTTCCACAATAAAACGGTAAACAAGTTCACAAGTACTGCTGGCTTTATCATCCCAATAGGTGAGTTGTTCGAAACCTTGAGGAAACTGATGGTGATCCATCAATATTTTTATTGCATTGCTTTTACCTACTGCTTCTCCAAATTCGTTAATTCTTGACAGATCATTAAAATCAAGACAAAAAATAAAATCTGCATTCATAGCAAGCTCGGTAGCAACTTCCTCATTTTCCTCGAAAATTACAACCTCTTGGCTGCCTTTCATCCAATGTAAAAAAGACGCAAAATCTGTTGGTGTTACAACGGTTGAGTGGATTCCATGATTTTTTAAAAAAATTTGTAAGCCAAGACTTGATCCCATTGCATCTGCATCGGGTTTATGATGCGTAGTGATAACAACCTTTGGGGAGTTAATGGATTGAATTGCACGGAGAATATCTGAAGCTTGGTGATTTGACATTAATTTGAACTTGCAAATATGCTTAAATATACGTTATCTGTGGTATTTTTTTTCGCCCAAAAGGTCAGTTTTTACTGACCAATGGCTTATTTATAAGACATTCGTTTGGTCGAATATTTTATTTCGACCCTGTAAAAGCAAATTTAGCACCGAGGCCAAAGACTATTTTCAGTTTAATTATTCAAAATATTTGTTAAAACGGCGTATTAATGTTGAATTAACTTAATATTTCGCCCATACATATACTGCATAAAAAGCGTTTATATATCTGAATATGTGCGATTTACAAATTTATCCCCTTTTCAACTTGTTGATTTCTACACTTTTTTATATATTTCACTTTTAAAAACTACTAAACTTTGATTAAAAAATCATCTGTTTTTTTCCTTTTTTGTTTATTATTTATCTATTCCTGCTCGAAAAAAGAGGAAAAGATAATACCCAACAATGTGCCCTTAAATTATGAAGATGTTCCGACTGTAAAGGTAGAAAATTATATCAATAGAATATACATCGACCTATTAGGTCGTGAACCCTTAAACATAGAAAAAATAAGAGATGTAGCATTATTGCGCGATGGTAAATTAGGGTTTGATATCAGAAAACAATTGATCACAAGATTGATGACGGATTCGATATATGTACCTGGAGATTCTTCGTATAAAAGAGCCTATTACCAAAGATTATATGACTTATCAAAGGCTCGACTTTTAGAAGGTGCTGAAGACAACGAATTTGAAAGTCAAATTGGCATTGCTCAATTTGGACTAATTTCTTCGCGTTTATTAGGGGATTCCATTGGTGTTTTCTCAGCCATGGTAACGATTGATAGATGCAAAAATGTTTTACGGGCTAGGAGAGCCTATCAATTAGGGCTTATTGACATTAATCAAATGTATGCATATATGCTAAACAATCCAATCTATGACGTTACCAATATGAATTCTCTCAATTTTGTAAATGCATCATTTGATGATTTGTTCTTTAGATTTCCAATACGTGATGAATTTAGTATTGCATTTGATATCATCGAAACAGGAAAAGGAGGCAGTTTGTTTGGAGGGTTTGCCTCGAACAAATCGGAATATTGCCAATTGCTCGTAGATTCAAGAGAGTTTCATGAAGGTATGATTAAGTGGTGCTATTTAGCGCTGATTGGCAGAGAGCCAACAACTCAGGAAACCTATAATTTAATGGTTGATTATTACCCAACAAAGAATCTTCAAAAAGTACAAACCCTAATATTAATGACAGATGAGTATGCGCATTTTTAAAACACTTTTATCAGTTTTGTTTTTAATGCTCTTTTTGCAATGCACTAAGAATAAAAACACAAACTACGAAATTGTAGAAACAGCCTCTTATGGGGATAATTTAAATAAAGACAAAGACAAAACAAATATTGAATTTCACAGTATTTTAAGCACAAATTTATTTCAAAAACCTTCATCAATCAATGAGTTAACAAGAACTGATCGCGTGATTCAAAGTTGTGGTGATAAAACCTTAATCAACGAAGTCATTATTAGTAATTACATGAATTCAAATCAAGTAATTTTACCAAGCAGACGAAGAATGATTGATAGCACTGAACGTTTTGTAGAAGAAACCTATATTAGATTTTTTATTAGACGACCAACCCAAGCAGAAAAAACTTGGTTTATTAACTTTATTAACGCCAATGCATCTAATCCAAGTTTTCGCCCTGAATTGGTGTACACGGCATTTTCCGCCTCTGATGAATATATGTTTTATTAATTTTCCCAAAAGCAACATAAAATGAAAAGAAGAGAATTTGTAAAGAAAACAGCCGCTTTAACAGCCGGAAGCCTAGTAATACCCTATATATTGCCTTCAGGAAGTTTATTTGCCCAAACCAACGCCCCATTGGCCGAACATGTTGTTTACGTTTTATTCGGCGGAGGATTAAGACAACAAGATTCCATCCTTCAGCGTTACTTAGCTGATAGTCAAAATTTTAATGTAGGCGGTAATATACTCTACAACATGCTAGAAGGAGCTCCACCAACGAGCAAAATCGCCTACGGCACAACACCTGCTGGGCAGCCGGACGGCATTCAACCGATACCTAAAATTTTATCCCAAACTCTTCAAAAACAAGGGACCATTTTTGCCGAAATGAGAGCTATTTCTGGTGGTCATTATGGAGGGCTAAATTCACTTATAACGGGTTCAAGAGTTGAAGGACAAGGCTTAAAAGTTCGACCAATAAATCCAACTGTTTTTGAATATGCCAGAAGATTTGGTGGTTTTAAAGCCACGGATACTTGGTTTATTGGAAACACCATCGGTAACTCTGTGCCTCTTCTGAATTCAAGTAAACATCCTGATTTTGGCTTAACCTATGGTGGCAATTTTTTTGCTCCCAATATAACTTTCGGAAGCGACGGTTACGCAGCACTCTCGAATGCAAAAATTTATCATCCACAAGAAGAACTTGAACCAATGTACAAAATGAAGAACTTTTTAGATAATTCATTTAACATAAAAAAAGGCGACATGCCAGGTATCCGCAATACTGATGCTGAACGAACTCAAATAAAAGAATTCATAGCGAATACTTTCAAAAATCAAGCTTCAGGGCAGTTGCCAATGCCCCCAGTTAGTGGAGGCGATGGCACGACAATAGGTTATGCAGCAGAAGTTCTTAAAGTTTTCAAACCTAAACTTCTGGTCGTTAATATGAGTAATATTGATGGTTGTCATGGCAATTTTACTGGCTATTTACAAGCCATGCACAGAGCAGATCATGCCCTTGGTTTTCTTTGGAATTATATTCAATCAATTCCTGAAATGAAAGATAAAACAATTATGTGTTTTGTTCCAGAATGTGGTAGAAATTTAAAACACAATCCCATAATCGACCAAAATGATTGGTATGGTTACGACCATGGAGACGCCAACTCTTTGCGTGTATTTGGTGGCATGGTAGGACCAAATGTTCAGAGTAACCTTATGGTTGGATCTGAATCTAATCCCATTGGTGTAGTTACTGATTTTAATTTAACCATTGCAGAAATTTTAGGTTATAAAAGCGATGTCATGGATGCGGGATTAATTGATGGCAATGCAAAAAGTTTATTTGATAGAATCTAAATATGAATCGATACAAATATATTGGTCTAATTTTTTGTTTGTTAGCATTTGTTGCTTGCAAAAAAAATAGTAATAAAAGTAATCCATTTGATGATTGGACAACTACTAGTCGCGGTTCTGTTATGCAAGATCTAGCTATTGATCCAAATACCATTGAAGGGCTGCATAAAAATATATTTAAACCAACTTGTGCTAACAGTGGTTGTCATGATGGAAATTTTGAACCAGATTTTAGAAGTGTTGAGAGCTCTTATAATTCTTTATTGAATCGAATGGCAACTAATACTGACCCTCAAAATGCGCAATATGCTAAGCGCGTGGTTCCAGGTGATGCTGCCAGCAGTATGTTGTTGCATAGATTAACTACATTTATTCCTGGATCACAGGGGGTGATGCCACTTTCATTAGAACCTACGAGTGATTGGGTTGTTAAGAAAAGTCAGTATTTAGAGAACATTAAAAACTGGATTAATGACGGCGCAAAAGACCAATTTGGCAACAGCGCTTTAAGTACTGATTTTCCGCCTCAAATGGCAGGAATTATAGCCTTTGCAGATGGCTCAGTAACTCCCCTTCCGCATAGTGGATATAATCCAATTGAAATTCCTTCAGGTACTTCTAGTATTAAAATTATGGTGGCTTACACCGATGACAAAACGCCAGTCAATCAATTTGGAACAACTACGCTTAATTATTCTTTAAATCCGAATAATTACTCAGGTGCCGAGACCAACATGACAGTAGAATCTTCTCCGTTTAATACCAAAGGATTTTCAAGTAGCAATGTAGATTACTGGCACAGTGTAACGCTTTCAGTTAGTACACTTGGTGCAGCCTTAAACGATGTTTTATGGATTAGAACGCAAACCACCGACAAAGTTAATTCGCCTGTTTATATTCCTTCCATTCCCGCTGCTTTCAACACAAAAAAATATTTTTCAATTCGCATTAATTAATGAAAAACAAATTTTTATATCGTCGATTTAATTTGCTTCCTATCTGCATTCTTATATTTCTAAGCAGTTGTAAAAAAGATGACTCATTGAGTGGCAATAGCAAAGTGCCATTTATAAAAATGCTCGATGTTTCTTCAACAACAATTTTGCAATTTAAAGATAGTTTAGTCATTCGATTTGAATACACAGATGGTGATGGTGATATCGGAGAACTAAATCCTGATGAAAATGATTTACAGATAAAAGATAAAAGACTGAGTAAAGCTGACTATTATTTTATAAAACCTTTATCTCCTCCGGGATCTGATATCAAGACAAAAGGTATTATAGCAGTCCAAATGAAAAACACCTTTTTATTAGGCACTGCCAACAGCGAGACTACTACTTTTGAATTGAAGCTCAAGGATAGAGCAGGCAATTGGAGCAATAGCATCATTACGCCAATAATTACCATTACAAAATAATTGAATACTTTTTTCAAATATCGTACATTATTGGGTGCTTTTTTAGATAACAAGATAGCGCTTTTTCTGCTGTCATTACTAAGTATACTACCGACATATTTAGCAGCACAAACTACTTATAAAATGAGTAACAATAAGGTTTATGACTGCAGAGGAAAGTTAATTGATAGCGAGGGTAATAAAGTAAATACAAGCTGGTATGCCAGCAATGAGGATTTTATATTCACAATTTCTGTGAGTGGTGCCAGTAAAATTAATATCAAATTTACAAATCCATTCAATGTCGAAGCAGGCTCAGATTTTTTAAAGGTATACAGTGGTAAGGATACTTTTTCAGGATTCATAAAAAAGTATGATAACAACAACAAACCTTCAGGTACTATTTCTGTAACAGATAGTTGTATCACATTTTATTTTCATTCTGATAAATATGTCAATGGCGATGGATTTGAACTCAGCTGGGAAGCAAAAATAACTTCCGTTCCTCAGCCAAAATTTACACCCATTACTAATCCTAATTGCAACACTAATAAAATTCGCATTATACTTGATCAAAAATTTAATTGCGACTCAGTGAAGGCAAAAAATTTTAAATTATCAGGCACCTTAACAACTGCCGTGAGCAATGCCGTTGGCGTTGGGTGTGATGGTAAAAATGAAAGCAATACTTTTGACATTTCATTTGCTTCAGCCTTAAATCAAAGTGGTAATTATGTACTTGATTTTAATTCTACTTTCAAAGATCAATGTGATAGTATTTGGAAAATAAACGCAAAATTAAATTTCAAAATTACAGATTGCCCCATCAAGGTGGTACTTAAAAGTACAAAAGATACCCTCTGCACAGGTGCATGTGCAACACTTACAGCAACAATAACAGGTGGAAATTCAGCAAACTACACTTACACTTGGTTTAGCGGCACCTTAACGGGCAAACCACCTCATATTATTTGCCCGACTATTAACACAAGATACATTTTGGAAGTTTCGGATGGCGTGTCTATACCCGGGCGTGACACGATAGATATTATTGTTTTGACACCTCCTGTTGCGCAAAATGACACAACGGTTTGTCAATCGAGTGGACCATTTAATTTAATGGCCAATCCCACCGGTGGCAAATGGTCGGGCACTGGAATCACAAATGCAAGCAATGGAACTTTTAATCCATCTATTTCTGGCAGCGGTATTTTTAATATTACTTACCAAAATGGAAAATGTAGTGATATTGTTGTTGTTACCGTTAAAGCAATAAATGCAGGACCACCAAATGCCGCATGCCCAAGCAGTGCAGCCTTTATGGTTAGTAATTTTTCACCAACAGGAGGTACTTGGAGTGGACCCAATATTAATGCTTTAGGAATTATTACACCTCCTGCCAGTATAGGAACTTTTCAAGTAACATACACATGGAATGGTTGTACGGCCAAAAAAGACATCAATATAGATGGTATAAGTATAAAAAAATACGATACAATTTGTAAATCTGTTCCTTATGATACAATTTTATTTACACCTGCAGGCGGAAATTGGACTGGCCCAGGAATTTCTAATACACGATTAGGGATTAGTATACCTTACAATGCTGGTGCTGGAAATAAACTATATATATACACCATTAATGGTTGTAAAGACACGCTTAAAAGATTCATTAAAGATGTTGATGCAAGATGGGATGAAATTGCTTGTCCAGATGCCGGACAAAGAACCTTGCCCGCTGGTATACCTACTGGTGGATTATGGTCTGGTAAAGGTATTTTCGATCCTGTCAATGGGATTTTTGATGCAGATAGTTTTCGGGTACCCGGTCAAAGCACTTTTGTTCAAGTTAATTTAACCTATACAACCTTATCAGGCTGCAAAGACGATAAGATTATGTACCTGCGATACTCCCGCTTTTATAAAGATACTGTCAAAAATTGTGTCACGGATACGAGTTATTATTTGCGCTATCAATATGTTTTTAATGACCCTTGGAATTTGCTTTTTACTGGCAGTAATGCTATAATTGGCAATTCAATTTACTACCAAAAATTTAGTCCATCACTTGCTGGGAGAGGTACATATCATCAAATAATTGGAGATGGCAATGGCTGCAAAGACACAATTATAATTCAAATTTATCCAAGAGCCAAAATCCAAAATGATACTATTTTATGTATAGCAGATAATCCTTATCAGTTATACAATGCCGAAAAGAAAGGAACTTTTTCAGGCAAAGGCATAACAAATGGTGTTACGGGTATCTTTAATCCAGCTTTGGCAGGTTCAGGCACACATTTAATCATGTATAATCAGCCAGGTAAATGTCAAGATACAATAAGGATTAAGGTCAATGCATTACCCATTGTGAAAATCAATGGATTGTCGCAATTCTATTGCTTTAGGGATACTATTATAACTGCTAATTTAACCCCTATAGGTGGCATATTTACTGGAGCAGGCACGAATGGAAATACATTTAATCCTAGAACTGCGGGCACCGGAATCCACAGAATGAAGTATGTTTTTGGAACAGGAAAGTGTATCAATCAAGATGTTTTAGATATTGAAATAGGAGATACTTTAAAACTAGACTTAATTAGCGATAAAGATACCATATGTATTGGGACAACAGTAACTTTAAATACCAAAGCTACAGGTGGCAGCAATAATTATGATTTAACTTGGAGCAGTGGACCAACCAATGTCAGTGCTATTTTCATTTCACCTAAAAAAACCACATTGTACACTGCAACGTTAAAAGATGGTTGTAGTGACTCTGTAGTTAAGCAAAAGTTAATATATGTGCATCCCCAAATGTATAGTAGCAGCAGTACTAGTCCAATTCAATGCTATGGTAATCAAGGTTTCATAAATCTAAAAATGAATGGAACTGGTCCTTTTTCATATCTTTGGAATACGATTCCACCACAAACCAATGCTATAATAAATGCCCCTGTCAATAATACTTACAAAGCAACCATAACCAATACTTCCACTGGTTGTAAATATGATACAAGTCTGCAAATTCCCGGATACAACGCGATAAGAGCCTATTTTACTTTCTCTCCAAATGACAGATGTTTATACAGTAACAATGCTGAATTGCAGATTATTAATCTAAGTGATGGCGGCATAACCGGAACCTGGGATTTTGGAGATGGCACAATTATTCCTTATGATCCAGCTACCAATCCAAGTCACTTATACGACGGATTAAAAGAAAATTATAAAGTAAAACTAACGATATCTAATAGTGGTAATTGTATTGATAGTTTTTATGTTAATATCTGTGTAATTGATACCGTTACTATCATATTGCCTACAGCATTTACCCCAAATGATGACGAGATGAATGATATTTTTAGAATTGAATCCACTTCTATTTCTAAATCGACAATGGCTATTTTTAATAGATGGGGTGAAAAAGTATTTTACAGTGAAGATTCAAAAATTGGGTGGAATGGAACCTACCAAGGGAAACCATGCCCTACAGACTATTATGTTTATTATATTAGCTATAAAGGAAAAAAAACTGCAACACGTTACACAAAAGGTGTCTTGTTTTTAATACGGTGATAAGTCATAATTAAGTAATGGATTTTTGCTTAATTTTGAGAACATTATGAAATTCAAAAGCATTTTAAACAAATCATTAATGGTATTTGGCATACTATTAATTCTCATACAATTCGTTGGAACTGAAAAAAATGAAAGTGATATAAAAACAAATAGTATTGCCAATAAATATGCTATCCCAAACAACATTCAACTAATACTTACGACAGCTTGCTATGACTGCCACAGCAATAAAACAATTTACCCATGGTATGCTAAGTTACAGCCTGTAGCTTGGTGGTTAAACGACCACATAGTAGAAGGTAAGAGCAAATTTAACTTTGATGAATTTACTAGCTACCCGTTGTATAGACAATATCACAAATTAGAAGAAGTGGTTGAAGAAGTGGAGGAAGGTGAAATGCCGCTTTCTTCTTATACCATCATTCATAGGAATGCAAATTTAACAGATGGTCAAAAAACTGAATTAATTAACTGGGTAAAAGGAATTCGCACGACTATGGAAACCACTTATCCTGCAGATAGCCTTATAAATCCTAAAAAAAGGAAACAATCTTAACCGTTACAATTGTTTGGCCATATTAGGATTGTGCTTGCGTATTTGACTTTGTTTTTTATATTGTCAATACTTTTCTGCAATTTTGAGGCGTTAAATGTCCATTTCTGTAATAATAATTGCCAAAAACGAAGCTGATAATTTAAGAATATCACTTCCCAAGTTACATTGGTGCGACGATATTATACTCATTAACGACCAAAGCACGGATGGCACTGTTGAAGTGGCCGAAGAATTTGGATGTAAAATATACAATCGCGTATTTGATGGCTTTGGTACACAAAAGCAATTTGCGGTAAGCAAAACCAAGTATGAATGGGTATTGAATATCGATGCTGATGAGGTGATAAGCGATGCGTTAATTGCTGAAATTTTGGCTTTAAAACTTACTTCGAATCAAATAGCTGGCTATATGTTGCCAATACAACATGTATTTTTAGGCAAAGTTTTTAAATATGGCAAAGAGAGCAAATTTTACCATCTGCGCCTCTTTAATAAAACCCTAGGAAATTTTGATCATGCAAAAGTGCACGAAAAAGTAAAGTTAAATGGCATAACCATGCGGTTAGAAAATATCATTTTGCACTATAGTTATAAAGACCTCAAGCATTATTTTGAAAAATTCAATCAATATACTACTATTGGCGCTATCAAATTGAAAGATAAAGGTAAAAGTCGCAACCTATTTTTAACTGTTGCAAGCTTCCCATTTTATTTTTTAAAACATTATTTTATTTATGGCAATATTTTGAATGGCCAATCGGGGTTTATTTGGAGTTATTTAAATGCGTGGTATCATGTTGTTAAATATTTAAAATTACACGAATTAAATGTTAAGCAATGAGTGGACTTAGGGTTTTAATGTATCATAAAGTTTCGGCTTCTGAAAATGACTTTCTTACAGTTACAGTCGAACAAATTACCACACAACTGGTATGGCTGCAAGAACGTTATAATTTTATCACCCTTCATGATTTATTGCAGTATATTGATAATAAAAAAGCACTCCCTACCAAAGCGTTACTCATTACTTTCGATGATGGTTATTTAAATAATTACACCTTGGCCTATCCTATTTTCAAACGACTTAAAATTCCGTTTTCAATATTTTTAATAGGGGATTTTATTGGTCGAACGATTGAACACGATGGACAAGAACAAATATTTTTAAACAGTAATCAATTATTAGAAATGAGAGATTTTGTGCAATATGGATACCACAGTAATTCGCATACAAATCTAATGGCAATAAATTCTGAATTATGGGAAACTGAGGTTGCAAATTGTGTTAAGACATTTAAAAATTTACCTATTGAAATTGAACCTGCATGGGCTTATACGTATGGGGGCTTTCCAAAGAAAAACTTTAAACATTTTCAATATTTAAAAAAAATCTTCGCAGACCAAGGTATCCACTCTGCCTTTCGGATTGGCAATAGAATTAATAAAAAAGAATTAATAGACCCTTATGCCATTGAAAGGCTTGATATAAGAGGGGACGATTCATTTTTTAAATTCAAATTAAAAGTCAAAATAGGCAAACTATTTTAATTGACACCAAGGCTTAAAATAAATCTGTAATTTTGAGCCATGAATACTGATTCAAGATTAGAGGCCTTCGGAAGATTGCTTACCATAATGGATGAATTAAGGGCTAAGTGTCCTTGGGACAAAGAACAAACCACCGAATCTTTGCGACATCTTACCATTGAGGAAACGTATGAATTAAGCGATGCAATTCTCAAAAATGATGCAGAAGAAATAAAGAAGGAACTTGGTGATATTCTATTACACATTGTATTTTATGCAAAAATTGGTGCTGAAAAATCACAATTTAATATTGAGGATGTCATTACACAACTTTGCGAAAAATTAATTCGACGCCACCCGCACATTTATGGTGAGGTAATAGCCGAAGATAGCAACACAGTTAAACAAAACTGGGAACAAATAAAATTGAAGGAAAAGGGAAATGAAAAAAAATCTGTTTTTAATGGCTTACCAAATTCGTTGCCATCCCTTTTAAACGCCTATCGAATGCAAGAAAAAGCGGCCCAAGTTGGATTTGACTGGGAAAAAAAAGAACAAGTTTGGGCAAAAGTAGAAGAAGAATTAGAAGAATTTAAAGTAGCCGATTCAGATTTAGAAAAAGAAAATGAATTAGGTGATTTATTATTCTCATTGGTCAATTATGCGCGATTTAGTGCTATCAATCCAGATGATGCGCTTGAAAAAACCAATCGAAAGTTCATCAAGCGTTTTAATTATATTGAAGCCAAAGCCGAAATGCTTAATCTCGATCTTAAAACAGTTGGTTTAGCCCAAATGGACCAATGGTGGAACGAGGCTAAACTTATTCCTTAGCAACAAATCAAAGTCAATACCAACTGCGAATTGAATATTAATTCCTAATATTCGATTATCTTTGCAACCTTATGGATAATACACAAGCCTTAAAATTAGTTGCACTGAATGATTTACACATTTCGCTTGGTGGTAAAATGGTGCCTTTTGCAGGATTTAACATGCCTGTGCAGTATAGTAATTTAATTCAAGAACACAACCAAGTGCGCAACAGTGTTGGGGTTTTTGATGTTTCTCACATGGGGGAATTCCACTTAAAAGGCGAAAAAGCCTTGGATTTAATACAATTGGTAACCAGCAATGATGCTTCAAAATTAGTAAATGGAAAAGTTCAATACAGTTGCTTACCGAATAACACGGGTGGTATTGTAGATGATTTATTGGTTTATAAAAACAGCGATACGGAATATTATCTTGTTGTTAACGCTTCAAATATTGATAAAGATTGGGATTGGATTTCTTCACATAATACCTTTGGTGTTCAGATGGAAAATATCAGTGATCAATTGAGTTTATTAGCAGTGCAAGGTCCTAATGCCATTAAAGCGCTTCAAAAAATTACTGATGTAGACCTTTCTTCGATGGAGTATTACTCTTTTAAACACGGGACAATTGGTGGCTGTGAACATGTTATTATTTCAAATACTGGTTATACTGGTGCTGGTGGATTTGAATTGTATGTTGCAAATAAAGATGCCCGCAAATTATGGGATGCTGTATTTGAAGCAGGTGCTGAATTTGGCATTCTACCTGCAGGATTAGGCTGCAGAGATACTTTAAGACTCGAAAAAGGTTTTTGTTTATATGGTAATGATATCAATGATACGACCTCTCCTATTGAAGCTGGTTTAGGTTGGATCACTAAATTCACTAAAGATTTTGTGAATAGTGCCTATCACAAATCATTAAAAGACAATGGTGTTTCTAAAAAACTTGTTGGTTTTGAAATGATAGACCGCGGCATTCCCCGTCAACATTACAATATTAAAGATGCGCAGGGCAATACAATTGGCGAAGTTACTTCAGGCACTCAATCACCGAGCCTAGGTAAAGCCATAGGATTGGGCTATGTAAACACAGCCTTCAGTACTGCAGATTCTGAAATTTATATTGAGGTTAGAGACAAAGCACTCAAAGCTAAAGTTGTAAAAATTCCTTTTTTATAACCCTTGATATTTAGATTAAATCGCTTAAGTTTGAAATATGAAAAACTTAAGGCTTTTTAATTCTGTGTTTTTAGGTGTTTTTATTTCTGTTTCGGCATTTGCCCAAAGAGAGTTTTCATCCGTTACCCGCAACAATCCGTATGACAAAATGGTGCATTTTGTGCCACTTCCATTGTTAGTTGGAGGGTTTGAGATGGGTTATGAGAAGGCTACCACTCATAAAGAATCATTTTATCTGCAAGTTGGATATTATACTGCCAAAAATCCAGGGCTCTATAAACTTAAAAATGATGGTTATTCAGATATGAATGGACTAAAGTTGGAATGTCAATACCGCTTTTTTAGAAAAACTAATAATTACATAAAAAATGTATGGATTGGTCCATTTGTAAATTTCAAGACACTCTCTATGAAATATACAGAAACCACCTATACCACTACCTATAACCCTTATAATGTTAAAACCAATACCATTAATGAAAACAGAATGGCAACCTCATTAGCTTTTGGTTACATGATGGGTCTAAGAAAGTCTGTTTTTGAAAATATTTATTTAGATCTTTCATTAGGAGGTGGCGTATATATTCCAGTTGCAGGTAGCAATCACGAACAATTAAATATTGGACTCATATCCCCATACCAAAGAGGTGTTCAGTTAAGAATGAATTTAGGGTTTTGTATCGCTTTATAGGACTTTCTACCTAAATGAGAAAAACAGAAATCATTCTAATTGGTGTTTTATGTTTTTCTGCCGTATTTATTCTCAATGGTTTTACTAAAATAAGCTCAACATTACTCCTCATTTCAAGTAGCTTACTCGCTATACTCTATTTTGCATTTGGGTTCTTATTAATAAACAATAAGCACCTTTATAAAATATTTAGCAAATCGACTTATGAAGATTTAAATACTTTAAAAATTATTTTAAGCATCTTTTTAGGATTTGTATTCAGCAATATTATCATAGGAATTCTTTTTAAACTCATGCTATGGCCTGCATCTGAGCCTATGATAATGACTAGCGGCTTAACGATCATTGTAGGTTTAATTGTATTAGTAATAATTCAACTTGTGACCCATAAAATTCTGTTCGTTCAAAATCTGCGTTATTTTATTTGGACTGTGTTTTTTGCCATTATTTATCTAATGCCCTACCGAACCTTGATTGAAGCTAGGTATCTACAAAAATATCCTGATTATTCAAATGCAATGTCGCGCTATTATGAAAATCGCACTTTAGAGAATCAGAAACTATTTGAGGAAGAGAACCAAAAATATCACGAACTGAAAATGAGTGAATTTGGTGAAAGGGGCACGCGCTAATCTTAATCCTTTAAGAGATGGCTAAAAGACTTTCTAAGTTTACTAACCTTTGGATCGATAACAGCTGTGCAGTAACTATTTTCTAGTCTGTTTTGGTTGTAATAATCTTGGTGATAATCTTCGGCATTATAATAAATTCCAAGCGGTTGAACTTCTGTAACAATTGGATTCTCAAATATTTTTTCTTCTGTTAATTTTTTTATGAATGCTTCTGCACTGTCTTTTTGTTGTGGACTATTGTAAAATATAGCTGAGCGATATTGTGTACCTATATCATGGCCTTGTCTATTCAAGGTCGTTGGATCGTGCATGGTAAAAAATACAGTTAGTAAAGTATTGTAATCCACGATGTCTGGATTGTAGATAATCTGAACAGCTTCGGCATGGCCTGTAAAACCAGTACAAATTTCCTTATAAGTAGGATCTTTTGTTTTACCTCCAGTATATCCGCTAATAACAGTATCAACGCCCTTCAATCTGGCCATCGTTGTTTCAATGCACCAAAAACAGCCGCCTGCAAATGTGGCTGTATCCCTTTTTAAATTACTATCATTCATATTTGTTCTATTGCTAACATTATTTGCTTTATTATTGTTTGTTTTGGCATTACAGGCCATTAAACAAAAAACCAAAAATAGGGATAGTGGCCATTGTAACTTTTTCATCTTTTATTTTAAACAGTATTGAATTACTTTTGTACTTTATGTTAAAACAAAAATATTACTTATTGTTAATTATCAGTTCACTATTATTGTTCAGTTGCAGCAAATTCACGACTAAACTTTCGGAAGATGAAAAAGAAGGACACCCAGGATATCAAGAACAATTGCTTTTTATTAAAACCAACGGCACGAATGTAATGCCGGATTTATCACATTATAATTGGGTGCCAAATTCAATAAAGAGATCCACCTCAGGGGCATTACTTAATTTATCAGAACTAGGTCCTAATAACGTTGGTGGCAGAACCCGCGGAATGATTACAGACATTAGCAATCCAAATAGAATTGTTGCAGGTGGGGCATCCGGTGGTGTATTTGTATCTGATAACAAAGGATCCAGTTGGCGTGCGATCAACGACCAACAATTAAATCCAAGTGTCACCGGAATGGACCAAAATCCATTTCTTCCCAATGTTATATACTACTGTACAGGCGAAGGCAGTGGAAACAGTGCTGATATATTAGGTGCGGGTATATTTAAATCTACCGATGGTGGTAATACTTTTTCGCAACTAAGTGCTACCAATAATACCAATTTTAATGTTTGTTGGAGTATAAAATGCTCCCCAAAAGACACCAATGTGTTATATGTTTCGACAGGAAGAGCAGGTGTTTGGCGTAGTGATGATGCAGGCAGTACTTTTACAAAGGTATTTGCCTCTACTATTGAAATTAATGACCTTGAAGTATTGCCAAATGGCAGTGTTTTATTTGCTGTTAAAGGTGGTGGGGTTTATAGATCTTCAAATGGCGACTTAGGCACATTTACTAAAATAAATTCAATTAACTCCGCTTCAACAGCGCGAGGTGAACTAGCCTATTGCAAAGAATACCCAAATGTTGTTTATGCCGCAATTTCAGGCGTCGACAATGGTTACTCGGGTGTTTTAAATCAGTTTTATAAATCAAGTGACAGTGGTAAAACTTTTACCCCCAGAAATAATCCTAACGGCATAGTTAAATTTAGTTTTACATGGTATTGTTTAACCATGTCTGTCAAATCAGATGATAGCAATAGTATTTTCATTGCTTCTTTAGATGCTGGTTATAGTAGAAATGGAGGCAATAGTTGGAACAAGGCTAATATCATTCACTCCGACCACCATGCCGCACAAAATATGAATGATTCAGAATTATTGGTTGGCAGTGATGGAGGTATCTGTATTTATAAATGGAACGATTTTTCAAAATTTAAGTCTTTAAACAATGGCTATAATGTAACACAATTTTATTCTGGTGCTGTATCACCTTTTAGCAATAATATCATGGGAGGTTGCCAAGACAATGGCACTAACGAAAGCACTGGAAATGACAGCGCATTTAATAATATCTTTGGAGGGGATGGAGCTTACACATTCTATCACAATGCATTGGAAGACACAAAATACTTATCCTATCAAAATGGTGTTGTCATAAGACGAGAAGGTTTAGTTGATAATAATATTAGTAATAAACTTCCCTCGGGCAGCACGGGCATTTGGTTCATTCAGCCCTATGATGTAAGTGAATATAACAGCGATTGGGTGATTTATCCAGCAGGTTTAAATTTATTAATTAGCAACAATAGCGGCAATAATTTCACCAAGCTAGGAAATATATCAAATGGAAAATTATTCGCATCTAATTCTTCCTATGATGGCAACCCCGCTGTATATGCTGGCGGTAGTAATTGCCTTATGGGATTTGACTCTATGCTTAATACATCTCCAAAATTAATCAACTACTTATCAAAACTTCCAAATGCAATAAAGAGTTCATTTTGTAACAGTATAAAGGTCATTCCAGGTTACCGAGACCGTGTTTATTTGGCCTATAGTAATATCAATGATTCTGGTAGATTATACAAAGGCTTTGATATGCTTTCGGGTAACCCAAAATTCAAAAATATTAGTGGAAATTTACCAAAAGGCTTACCAGTAAATTGGGTGGAATGCGACCCTGTAAATCCTGAAAGAGTAATATTTGCTGGCACTGACTTTGGATTATACGTGAGTGAAGACAGTGGTACAACTTGGATTAAAGATACCAGAATACCTAATGTGGTAGTAAGCAGTATCAAAGTAAGTGTCAATAAAAAAGATATTTATTTCTTTACCCATGGCCGTGGTGTTTTCAAGGCTACTATTAAAAATAATTACAATGTTGGTTTAAATAAAACAAACTCAACTGCAAGATTATTTCAAATATTCCCAGTACCTGCTTCGAATCTGCTAAATATTGAGCTCAATTCAAACCTTAAAGATGCTAACTTCAGTATTTATACAATGCTGGGTGAAATCGTAGCAAAAGGGGAATTAGTGTCAGGTATTAATAGCGTTGATATTGATGAATTAAAAAGTGGTAATTATATTATTCTTATAGAAAAGGACGGGAAATCAGAAAGCACTGCATTCAATGTAAATAAGTAAATGTCATCCCATCATATAGTAAGAGAAGGTCAGGAGCCTGCATTAATCATAGCAAATGGTAGTGCATGTACAATTGAATTGCTCAACCAACTATTAGAATGGAGCCCTTTTATTATAGTACTTGATGGTGCCCTAAACCGGGTGTTAGATCTGGGTATTAAATTCGATGTTGCTTTGGGCGATTTTGATGGTTTCAATGAAGACCAAATACGTGATTTAATTCCACCTGATACAGCCATAGAACACACACCCGACCAGAATAAAACAGACCTTGAAAAAGGCATTGAGTTCCTAATCGCAAAGGGCATGGAAGCTGTAAATATTGTATGGGCTACAGGTAAAAGAAGTGACCATTATCTTAACAATATTGGCACAATTGCAAGATATCATAAACAAATTAAAATGGTCATGTTAGACGATTATTCTCGTATTTACGCTATCGATTCGGGCTTTAAAAAACACAAGAACAAAGGTGATAATTTCTCTTTGATTCCTTTAAATGAGGTTAAAAATATTAAAACAACCAATCTTGACTGGAACTTAAGCAATTCCGATTTAAATTTCCCCTATTCCACTAGCAGTAGCAACAAAGTTTCAAATACAGATTTCGTCAGTATCTCTTTCGATTCAGGTTTCTTATTAGCCATGGAATGCAATGATTTGGACTAAACTTAAAAATAATTGGCCTCTGCTAATATTGCTCATTTTGCATGGTGCATTGCTTTTTTATGACTACAATAGTATTCCTTTTTCGCATGATGAATTAAGCGCTATTGACAGGTGTCGATTTACTTCTTTCTCCGAACTCATTAATTTAGGCGTAATGCCTGATGGACATCCAGCTGGGATACAAATATTACTATATCTTTTAATAAATAACTTCGGGGTTCATGAATGGATCTTAAAATTACCGTTTGTGTTGGCAGGTATTGGCAGTCTCTATTTTATTTATAAAATCAGCGCCTCCTTATTCAATCGCTACGCAGCTATTACTGCTAGTATTTTCTTTATATTCCAAAGCTATTATTTAAGTCAGATAGTCGTTGCAAGACCCTATAGCATAGGCCTTTTGCTAAGCTTAGGGGTTGTTTTTATAGGTCTAAAAATTAAAACAAATCCAAGCTACCGAACCAACTATTTAATACTTTTTCTATTCGCAATTGGGTCTTTTTATTCACATTACTTTAGTTTTTTGCAAACCATCATTTCAATTGGTATCTTTTATGCTTTTTATAGCGAGCGTTTGAACAACCGCTATTTTTACTTGGCTGTTTCAGCTGCAATCATTGGCTTTTTACCACATGGCTTGATTACATTACAACAATTGGGAATGGGCGGTTTAGAGTGGCTGGGCAAACCCTCTCCTGATTTCTTCGCAAGTTTCTTTTATAATTTTTACAACAGCAGTTATATCCTCTTAATGACTGGAATTGGTTTGTTTGTCTTTAGTTTTTTTGTAAAAAGTAGGAGTAAAAAAACGAAACCCATATTACTTATATTATTTCTTTTACCCGTTGCAATTTTATACGCCTATTCCATTGTACGAGCACCGGTTCTGCAAGGTCCTGCTTTATTTTTCTGCACCCCCTACCTCTTAATATTTTCAGGCAATGGTATTAATTATTTTAACAAATATTTTAAACTGATAGGTATAATCGCCCTTGCATTGTTTCAAGGATACACACTCATTATTAGCAATCAATTTTACAGCTTAAGAAACTACCAACCCATTGAAAAATTTGTAATCCAATCCGAGGAAAATTTAAAAAATAACGGAACAAATAAAAGTTTGGTACTATGGTCGGGTAATTCGCATTATATAGCCTATTACCTACAGAAATATAATTTTAAAAACAGGATTATTACAACGGATACGCTTAAGGATATTAAGCAAATTGATTGGAGAAGATATGACGCTATAATTTGCAATCAATTGCCTCCAAATATCTTCTATGCGTTAAAAGACAGTTTCCCTTTCGTTCAATCTTGTGAAAATAACTTATTGTATACTTGTATGGTGCTAACACGCAAGTCAGGAAATAGAGCACTATACAAAGTGCCGCCTATCAAACTAAAATTTACCATTGATAGCGCTAAAGAATGGAGTAAAGTTTCATACCTTTATAAATTGGATTCCATTATTGATAATGCGAATTATTTTATAGAATTTAAACCACTTCTTGATTCAAGTATTCGGGGTGCTGAATTGGTTTTAGAAACTTATAGAGGTGAAGAAATCATAGACTGGCGTTCGGTCTATTTAGAACCAGAGAATCTTTTGTCATTGAAAGTTAAAGATGTGATTAAAGACTTTAATAATAATATAAAAATTAAGCTGTATATTTGGAATAGCACCAAAATATCCACAAAACCAATAGAGGTAATGATGCTAATTAGAGAAGACAATCCCTCGGAATATATTTTTAAACCTTAGCTTATAGGACCAGTTAACACATCGAACAATCGTTTATGAAAATAAAGTTTTTCTCTACCAGATTTTTTCTCAATTAACAATCCCATGCTTTCCAAATGTTTTAAATAGGTGGACGCTGTTTGTCTATGACAATTCATGACTTTTAATAAATCTGCCGCTTTGATAAATGGCTTTTCGAATAACAGAACCATCAGTTCGTTGGCCGGCAGTGGATACAAGGTGTACTTATAGAGCATTTCGTGGGTTGATTTTTTCAAATTATTCAAGTCTGTTATTTGCTTTTGAGCTGCAAGCGCAGCCTCTTGCACAGTGCTTAAAAAGAAAAGAACCCAGCCCTGTAAGTCGTCATTTTCGAATGCATTGTGCAATAACTGATCGGCTGTTTTTAAATTACTTTTAATCGCAAACGACAACGGCAATAATGGCCATTCTAACAAGCCTTGTTCTTTCATCCAATGATTAAAAATGGTATTGGCTAAAAAGACTTGATATTTTAATTCCTCTTTTTGTATGGCAATAAAACCATGTAACAAAGCCATGTATAGCAGGGCATCAGGAGCGGTATTTAATTCTAAATAACTGTTAATCTCTTTTTTTAATAAAGGTAATTGTACCTTTTTGCGTTTACTTTTTTGAACGAAAGGAAAATTCAAACTGAGTACATTGGCATTCACTTGTTTCAAATTCTGACCGATATTTGCCATTTCAAAAATAAGTTGAGCAGTGCTATCATTCAGTTGATTTTCGGAAGCATTGGCTTCGAACACTCTTATGGCTGCTAAATTGAACCCATCCATCTCCATAGCACTCCTGGCTTCGCTTATAAATAGCAGATTCAATTCCTCATTGGTCCACTCATTTTTAACCGCTTTTATATAGCCATTCAACTCCGAAATGGCTTTCCATGTTTCGGTAAGTGCTTTTAAAATGAGATAACTTTCGGCAATTCTATATTCTGATAATTTTTTAATTTTGGACTAATTTTAAGCAAATATGTCGAAATATTTTTATTTTTTCAACATATTTAAAATTTATTACAAACTTTACTCATTTTATTTGCAGTATAGAAGCCTCAGTTTAATCCTATTTATTTTACTTTTGTACCAATAAAAATGAACACAACCATGGGTGCATCCATTCAACAACAAAACGCTTTAAGAAAGAACATGAAACAAATTTCAGAGTATTTCGGAGAAAACATTTTCGGGCCACAAGCCATGACCGAATTTGTTAGTAAAGAAGCCATTAAGGCCGTTACTGAATCTAGAAATACTGGCAAACCGATGGACCGCAAGATGGCTGATCAAATTGCCGAGGGCATGAAAAATTGGGCCATTAGTAAGGGAGCTACGCATTACACCCATTGGTTTCAACCCTTGAGAGGATCCACTGCAGAGAAACACGATGCATTTTTCGATCCAACAGGCATCGATACAGGCATGGAATCATTCTCAGGTAAATCATTGGTGCAACAAGAACCCGATGCTTCAAGCTTTCCTAATGGGGGTATTCGCAATACTTTCGAAGCCAGAGGTTACAGTGCTTGGGACCCATCCTCGCCTGCATTTATTATGGAAAAAGCAAGTGGTAAAACCCTTTGTATACCTACTGTTTTTGTTGCCTATACAGGCGAAGCTTTAGATTATAAAGCACCATTAATTAAATCAACTAATTTTTTAACTAAAACAAGTACGGATGTTTGCCAATATTTTGATACCAAAGTAAAGAACACGAAAGTGTCTTTAGGTATTGAGCAAGAATACTTTTTGGTAGATGCCGAACTCTATAATCAACGTCCTGATTTGGTGTTTGCAGGCCGAACACTTATGGGCAATATGCCAGCCAAAGGTCAGCAATTAGAAGACCATTACTTTGGCAGCATACCAGATAGAGTTTACAATTATATGACCGATTTCGAGCAAGAGGCTTTTAAGTTGGGTATTCCTTTAAAAACTAGACATAATGAGGTTGCTCCAGGTCAGTTTGAATGTGCTCCAATGTTTGAAGAAGCTGATATTGCAATAGACCATAATTCTTTGTTAATGGATGTCATGCAGAATGTAGCCAACAGACATAATTTAAAAGTACTTTGGCATGAGAAACCTTTTAAAGGTGTAAACGGTTCAGGTAAACACAACAACTGGTCGATAGTAACCGATACCGGGGTTAATTTATTATCTCCTGGCCATAGCCCACAAGATAATTTGCAGTTCTTAACTTTCTTTATCAATACCATTAAAGCGGTACACGACCACGATGATTTATTAAGAGCCAGTATTGCCACTGCTGCCAACGACCATAGATTGGGTGCTAACGAGGCACCTCCGGCTATTATGTCAGTATTTATTGGTAGCACACTTACACAAGTACTAAATCAGTTTGAGAGTGCAATTGCAAGCAAGAAACCAAGTAAAGTAAGCGAGAAAACAATCAGTGTTTACCGTATTCCTGAAATTTTATTAGACAATACAGATAGAAACAGAACCTCTCCTTTTGCATTTACAGGTAATAAATTTGAGTTCAGAGCCGTTGGTTCAAGCGATCATTGCGCCAATGCTATTATTGTTTTAAATACTATTGTTGCCAACCAATTGGCCCAATTTAAAAAAGAGGTTGATGCCCTTATTAAAAAGAAAGTTAATAAAACCGAAGCTATTGAACAGATATTGAGAGGCTATGTAAAATCAACGAAACGCATATTATTCGAAGGCAATGGCTACGGCGATGCCTGGGTAAAAGAGGCGGCAAAACGCGGTTTAAAAAATGTTAAAACTGCCCCTTATGCATTAGATGCTTACAATACCAAAAAGACGCACGATTTATTCATAGACAATAATATTTTTACACCTAGAGAATTAGAAGCAAGAACAGAAATTAAGTTTGAAAACTACTTGTTGAAAGTGCAGATAGAAGGCCGAATTTTAGGTGAGTTGGTTAAGAACTACGTCATTCCATCAGCAGTAAATTATCAGAAAAGTTTGGTAGATGCTATAGAAGGTTTAACCAGAATAGGACAAGCCAAATCGGCCACCAAATCTTTGCAAGAAATAGCCCGTGAAATTTCTGAAAACCTAAATGCAATATGGGAAAACAATGCAAAGATGACAGAAGAACGCAAGAAAGCCAATAACTTGGCACATGCAGATAAAAGAGCCAAGGCTTATTGCGATAAGGTAAAACCCTATTTCGAAAAAATAAGAGAGAGTGCAGATAAACTTGAGGAATTGATAGACAATGATTCTTGGAAACTGCCTAAGTACAGAGATTTGTTGTTCTTTAAATAAGCAACCTATCCCCTCAAACCCTTTGCGAAGGAATTTGAAATTAGATTCATGTAAACAATACTACTTGTACTATTTATTAAAAACCCTTTCTGATATGAAAGGGTTTTTAATTTTAACAATAGGAGAAAAGAATTTATTGTTTGGTTTAGGAATTCCCTTTTGTGACTTTTGTGTTTAAAGGTTTCCGGCATTTATTCCACTTTGCTTTGAGCTCTCTTATAAATTATAAAAGGGAGCCTGCACCTTGCAAACTCCATTTCCATTGTTTCATTGCTTTAATTGTAAAACAAGTGCTAAAATCTTAGCATTAATTTTCGGAATGGTAAAAGAATTGTTCCGAAACAATTTTACCTTCCTCTACTTCGTAAACAGCAATTTCATCCATTTTCATCCTGCCTTGTTCTTTAACTGTAACATCCATACCCATGGCTACTGTAAAGTAATTACCGGCCACTAGTGGCTGCGAGCAAAAGCCATCGTGCATTTGTTCAACCTTTTGTTGCCAGGTTTTAGCTTTCTCTTGAATCTTAACAAGTCCTTGAACCGATTCGAAATCTGAATCTTCGGGCTCAATACTAATGGCAGTATCGCTAAATAATTCGGATTGAATAAGATCGTACTGTCCTTGTTGGGCAAGTTCGTAAAATCTGTTTGCCACTTCTTGAGTGGAACGGGTGGTGGTTTGGGTGGTCATAATACTATTTATTTATATGGTTAATAATGTATCGAAATTACCGGGGTTATTTAAAGCCGAGATGCTTTTGAGGTTATGAATTGATTATTTAATTACTGCTTTAAAATGAAGCTAATATTTAGCTACCATGTAATACCCAAGGCGGGCGCTTTCTATTATAATAACTTAAAGCAAATGCTTTGTTATTTGCCTTATTAAGGGTTAGTTTGTATTGTTTTGAAATTATTACTTTACATACTGTCCTTATTATTGATAGGCAACCTACATGGGCAGGCAATGGCTTTGAAAGTTGTAGATGTGCAACAATCTAAATGCGAGCAATTAGAACAAGGTTGCCGATTGCAAAAACGAATTGTTAGCCAAACCTTAATTGGAGACACTTTGAGCACCAACATAGGTATAAGATCTAATTGTGGAGGTATATGCGAAGTAGAAGCCTTTGTAAACAAGGATACTTTAAAGATTTATTACCATGAAGGCACAATAAATCGCGATACCATATCTGATACTGTAATTTTAATAACAAAAAGTATTGCACGGTGTAAATGCTGTTTCGAATTTAATTTTAAAACAAAAGGACTAAGTGAAATCCCCACGGTAACCACCATTAATGATTCAATTTTTAACTATTACCCCAATAAATACAAATTGTTTAAAGTGAATTTCGATTTGCTTAATAAAGATACCGTGAATTATACCGATCTATATGGTAGAAAGCAAGGCAAATGGTTAAAGCAAGAAGACGATTCAGATTACATAAACCTTGATAGTAATACCTATATTGCTTATTATAGAGACAACTACCTAAAGTCTTCTATATATAAAGAGTTTTATAAGAATGGTGTACTAAAATTGGAATACAAAGTAAACAATTTTAACGAGCAAAATGAAACTGAATATTATGAAAATGGAGATGTAAAGAACCAATATATCAGTTTTGGACAAGGGAGCACTGTCAGTTATGATTTTTACACAAATCAACAAATTGAGCGTATAAGTTACGAAACCCAAGGCTTCAAAGAAACCACTACTTTTTATGAAAATGGAGGAATTAAAAGCATTAAAAGCAAATTAATAAACAAGGATTTCTATAGCACTGGTATGCTTAAAAAAGAAATATTTGGAAACAATGCCCCTAACCATATAAATGCCAAATACTATTACGACAATGGATTGCCAATGGCCATAAAAACTATAAAACCGCACAAAGGCAAACCCATTGTAAAATGGAAATGCTACGATAAGCAGGGCAATAGGGTGCCTAGGGAAGCTTTAATAAAGCGAGGGTTTAAATTGCTGGAGGAAAATTCTGTCTATCTGTATTTCTAAGTGTTACAATTTCATTATTCATACAAATGGACATTAAAGACAAAAACACGTTAGCAATTGGACTTGGACTGACTTTGGTGACAGTTAGTAATATTATTGGACACTTTGCTGGACCATTTTCTATTTTGGCAACACCAATTCTTTTGACAATAATTATTGCAGGAATAAACTCTCAACTATATAAGTCAAATTTTATATTAACAATAGTATATAACTTCGGACTGTTGCTATTGAATGATTTATTGATACGACTTTATGCAGGAGGAACGCATGACCAAGTTGGAAAGGCTTTGATTTCGCTGTTTTTTATTGTGGCATTTGTATTGGCGCTTATAACAATGGCCATTTATTGCTTTATATCTTTTGACGAAAAATCAAGGACGAAAAAAATATTAACCAATCTTTTTATTATACTAATTCTAGCAAGCACAACTGGTCTCATTTATGCTTCTGCGCTCTCCAATTTATAAGACATAAGGTGAAATAAAGCCTGCTATGAGATAAAATTTCCAAATTCTAGGCTTTGTTATTTCGTTAAAAATATCTTGATTTTAAAAACACCATAAAATCAAAGCATCAGAATACCCTTTATTCTGCCAGGCTGAGTTTATCGAGGCTTAACTGATACCTAACAAAATCGCCTAAAATCTGCTTTTTGGTTATCTATCTGCCCTCTTCCTTTAATCTAAAAAACTAAACATGCGAAATATGTAACTTTATTGAAAAATTATGTAATGCATACAAAAATTGAAAAATGCAGCTTTGCAAGCTATCAATTCACTAACAATCAAAATGAAAAATATTAAATATACGCTTTTTGTGGCAATTGCCATATTCACGACTTCCTGTGCTTCAAGTATAAAATTCCCCGTTTCAACTATCACACCAGCAGCAGAAATAACTGCGGCCATGAAACAGGATAAAAACAAAAACTACGTGATAGAAGTTAACGCAGTTAATCTGGCAAGTCCTGATAGACTTAATCCTCCAAAAAAAACCTATGTGGTTTGGATTACAACCGCAGACAATGGCACTAAGAATATTGGCCAAATGGTTATTAAAAACGCTCAAAAATCTTATCTAAAAACAAGCACACCTTTTAAAGCTTTAGAAATATTTATTACCGCAGAGGATCAAGGCGATATTTCGTATCCTTCGGGAGTTGAGATATCTAGAACAATTGTTTCAAGTAAGAAATAAATTGACTTTTTAATAGTTTCTTAGCATTCCTTGTTGTTTCATCAAGGAATTGTAATTACCACTTAACCTTATACCCTTTTTTAACTCGCACACCAGTATAGGGCAATACACACCTAAAACCTAATAATGGCAAGGCTTTACTCTGTTCTAGTTGTGATACCTTGTGAGTGGTATTTTTATAATTGGAGGCTAAGTATTTGCGTTTCATATTGGTATTATCGCTTACAAACCTACTGGCCCATTTTTCATTTAATGAATCTTTGGTAATCATTTCAGGATAAATACCTTGGCTATTCAAATATACTTTGAAATTATTTTTATAAAATTGGGCATATTGCGTAAAATGCTTGTAATAAACCTTTTTCAAAATACTATCCATATACTTTTCTTTTTGATGATAAAAGGGATTTGGAAAAAAGACTTTGTATAATTGATAATCAAACAATCTTGGATTTGTTAGGTATATTGGTTCATTAAGAGCCGATACTTGAACGAATCTATATTTTAAACGCCCAATACTGTCTTTTTCTTCTATCTAGCCATATTGATCTAATGGATTTGAATACATAAAACTATACCATCCATTGATTAGCAAAACATCGTATTCCGCTATCCCTGTGCCTTGCCGATAGTTTTCTAAATCGAGCAGCCATTCTGAAACACCACTGTAAAAATTGAAACCTATTTTTTCGAAATTAGAAGATTGTTTAGTTTTATACGAATTTACAAGTTGATAATAAAGCATCCATTTATCAAGAAAATCAGATTGATTGAGGGAGTTCGTAATAGTTTT
Organism: bacterium; assembly: GCA_029945665.1. GTDB lineage: Bacteria > Bacteroidota > Bacteroidia > NS11-12g > UBA955 > JABMMZ01. The sequence continues at coordinate 55,485 of JAQSCZ010000122.1, forward strand.
TGAGTTTTGTAAATCATTAGTGTAGGAGGCTGCCAAATTCCATTCTGCTTCTGTTGGCAGGCGGTATTGCGGAAAAAGTATACCATCCTCTACTTTTACATATTCTTTAGATTTTTGTTCTCTACCTTTAATAAAATTATTAAAATTATTTCCTTTTTCAGGCAAATAAACTTCATTCAAATAGGACTCGGTATTAAAATTATGATCATCAGTTGTTTTACTCATATCAATATTAATAATTTCAGTTTTATCTAAAATCATTTCATTTAGGCGGTCTGTTTTCCATTCCAAATAAGATTTAACTTGAAACCATGTTACACCAGTAACAGGATACCACATAAAGGCTGGATGGTTGTTGTAATCTTGAATCATAGGGTCGTTATATTGCAACCATAAACCGCCTACTGTATCTTTGGGATAGGCCTGCTTATAAACCTCCGGATAGCTTTGGAAAACATTTTTTAACCACAGGATATAGGTTTTATAATGAATATTGGATTCTTCGGTAACGCTTATGTAATAAGGCAACAAAGTATCGGATTGAACCAGCACCATACCTTGTGGCGCAGTTTGAGTTAATTGTTCATTGAAAGTAGTATGAAGATTTGTTGAACTTTGTAATAAAAACCAAAACCCTACCAAAGAAACTAGCATGCCAAATAAAATTGTCCTTTTCATCTTTAATTAGATTGTAAACAAATATATAGCAATTATAGCCAAAGGTAAACTAAAATACCTCACAACAACTCCAACTGTCTTGGCAATAATGCAAAACTCATGCGGTGGTGGGCATTGGCACCATATAAGCGTATGGCATCACGGTGTTTTAGGGTACCATAGCCTTTGTTCTGTTGCCAATGGTATTCAGGAAAATCCAAAGCCAATTTTTCCATGTAGGCATCACGGTGGGTTTTAGCCAATATGGAGGCTGCCGCTATGCTCTTCAATTTACCATCGCCTTTTACAACCGTGGTATAAGGTATATTTTTATAGGGTTTAAAACGGTTGCCATCTACTAAAATATGGTCAAAGCTTTCTGTAAGTGCATCGAGGGCCAAGTGCATGGCTTTAATAGAGGCATTCAGAATATTAATCTTGTCTATTTCCAGAGGCGAAAGGGTGGCCACGGCCCATATACATTGCTCCTCGATTAATGGGCGCAATAATTGCCTCTGCTTTTCGCTAAGTTGTTTAGAGTCGTGTTAGACATTCAAGCCTTGCAATTCCACTCCGTTGGGAATAATAACTGCTGCTGCAAATACTGGTCCTGCCAAACAACCTCGGCCCGCTTCATCGCAACCGGCTTCAATTCGATTGGGTAGAAGGAAATCAGTTAGCATATTATTAAAAACAATTTGTTGGGACATGATATATCATGTCTCAACAAAATCGTAAAAATTGCAATATTATTACATAAACGCAGAAGCCGTTGCTATCGTTGTAGCATCATAATCTTGCACACTAGCGCCATTTCTGATTATTGTTAGCGTCTCGATTTTATCGCCTTCTTTTATAGCATCTACTACAGATTGACCATCGATAACACGACCGAATACAGTGTGCTTGCCATCTAGCCAAGGTGTGGCAATATGGGTAATAAAAAATTGACTGCCATTAGAAGCAGGACCAGCATTGGCCATACTTAAAATACCCGGTCCATTGTGGGTTAAACTATTGTCAAACTCATCTTTAAAACGGTAACCTGGTCCGCCACGGCCATCGCCACCTGGATCACCACCCTGTATCATAAAATCAGGAATAACGCGGTGAAAAGTTAAGCCATTGTAGTAAGCATCGCCTGGAGGCGTCGCTTTGTTTGGCAATTTACCCTCTGCCAAACCAACAAAGTTGGCGACGGTTAAAGGGGTTTTTGTGTGTTCTAAAAAAAGGATGATGTTTCCTTTGTTGGTAAGCATTTCTGCGTACAAGCCTTCTGGTAATTGTGAGTAGTCCATTGTTATTTTTTTCCGAATAAATTTGATATGATATTTAAAATGCCGCCGCCGCTTTGTGCAGTTTGGGTTTGATTGGTATTATTTGATGTTTCTGTAGCACCTGTGAACATGCCAATGATATTACTGATATCTAGTCCACCAGCACCACCTGTAAATTTACCTATTAAATCTGAAATACCTCCAGAATCAGAAACACCTGTTTGTTGTTTTTGTTTGCCTAAATAACCCATTATTACAGGGGCTATCAAGGGTAATAACTTAGAAATACTACTAGCATCTGCTCCACTATTGGCGGCCAATGCATTTTCCACCTGACCTTTGTTATCGCCTAATAAATGTTTAAGAATACCTTCACCTTGGGAATTGCCTCCACCTTGAAAGAATCCCATCACATCATCTAACACACTACCGTCGTGGTCGCGATCAAGGGCAGCCATCAAGCCATTTGCTCCACCATTGCTTACGTTGTTCTGTATGGCACTAAAAAGAGTCGGAACAGCTTGCTGTAAGGCGGCTGTCGTTTGACCTTTATCGGCTCCAATTTGTTGACTTAATGAATTAATTTCACTGTCACCAAATAGGTTCATTAGTTGATTTAAATCGCTCATTTTTTATATTTGTATGTTAAGGCACAAAAATAATTTAAATTAGACAAAATGGGGGATTATTTTATTTTAATCTCAACCTAAATTTTCCGTAACATTGCAATTGCATTATTTAACCCTCCTTTAACCTCAAAAATGGTTACCAAAGATATTCTATTAAAAGCATACACCCTCATGTGCAAAGCCAGAGCCATGGCTGCTATATACGAAGAAAACAGACCGATTACAAAGTATGTTCACTCTACCAGTAAAGGCCACGAAGCCATTCAAATAGCAGCAGGTTTTTTACTAAAATCAATTGATTACGCTGCACCATATTACCGAGATGAGAGCATGTTGCTAAGCATGGGCATGCAACCTTATGAGCTTATGTTGCAATTATTAGCCAAGGCTGATGACCCTTTTAGCGGAGGCAGAACCTATTATTCGCACCCATCTTTAAAAAGAGACAATATGCCTAAAATGCCACATCAAAGTAGTGCTACAGGCATGCAGGCGATTCCGGCAACAGGCATGGCACATGGTATAAAGTATAAGGAGAGCCAGAATCTATTGCCTGATGGTGATAAACCTATTGTTTTGTGCAGTATTGGTGATGGCAGTATGACCGAAGGTGAAGTGAGTGAAGCATTACAAATGGCCGTTTTAAAAGAATTGCCTATTTTATACTTGGTACAAGACAATGATTGGGGAATTTCGGCCAGTGGCGATGAAATGCGAGCCATGGATGCCTATGAATTTGCAGCAGGATTTAAAGGATTAAAGAGAGCTAAAACAGATGGAAGCGATTTTGTAGAATGTTATGATGATTTAAAATCGGCCATTGAGTGGGTAAGAAAAAACAGAAAACCCATGTTGTTGCATGCTAAAGTACCTTTGCTAGGTCACCATACAAGTGGTGTCAGAAGTGAGTGGTATCGGGATGATTTGGAGAAGCAATTGGCAGATGATCCATTTCCAAAATTAAAAAAGATATTACTAGATTTAGCTGAATCAGAGCTTAATCTTTTAAAAATAGAAGCAGAGTGTAAGAGAGAAATTGCGGATAGTTTTGACAGGGCTGTAAAAGCACCTGATCCAACACCAGAAAGCTTGTACTTGCATGAATTTGCACCCACTCCGGTAACCGAAGAGAAAGGGATTCGAAGTCCAGAGGGTAAGGAACCCATTGTTATGGTAGATGCTGCTCTTTTTGCATGTGACGAAATTTTAAGAAAACACCCAGAGGCCCTTTTATATGGTCAGGATGTTGGTATTCGCTTAGGTGGTGTATTTAGAGAAGCGGCTACTTTAGCAAAAAAATATAGTAAGGACAGAGTGTTTAACACCCCAATTCAAGAAGCCTATATTGTTGGATCGACAGTTGGAATGAGTGCTGTGGGTTGTAAACCAATTGTAGAAATCCAATTCGCGGATTATATATGGCCAGGCATTAATCAATTGGTAGAAGAGGTTTCTAAAAGTTGTTATTTGTCGAATGGCAAATACCCTGTTCAAACCTTGATTAGAATTCCGACGGGCGCGTATGGTGGAGGTGGACCATACCATTCCGGTACAGTAGAAAGCAGTATACTTCAAATAAAAGGTATTAAAATTGTTTATCCAAGCAATGCAGCCGACATGAAAGGCTTGTTAAAAGCAGCTTTCTACGATCCAAATCCGGTGGTGATGTTTGAGCATAAGGGCTTGTATTGGAGTAAAGTTCCTGGAACAGATATGGCCAAATGCCCAGAACCAGATGAGGAGTATATTATTCCACTGGGCAAAGCTAGAACTGTATTGCATGCAGATGATGCGGCTGTAAAATACGGTGAATCAATGGCCATAATAACCTATGGGATGGGTGTATATTGGGCTTTAAATGCCGCCAAAAAATTTGAAGGAAAGGTAGAAATTATTGACTTAAGAACCCTTAGCCCTTGCGATGACGAAGCGATTTACAATGCCTCTAAAAAACATGGGAAAGTGCTAGTACTAACTGAAGAAACTTTACGTAATTCATTTGCTGAAGCCATTGCTGGTAGAATCCAATTTAATTGTTTCAATTATTTAGATGCGCCAGTTCAAACCATGGGATCAGCTAATTTACCTGCCATACCATTAAACATTGGATTGGAGAAAGAAATGCTGCCGAATGCCGATAAGGTCGCCGCAGTTATAGAACAAATGTTATCCTATTAATGAGTCCTCTATTTTTTTAAAATGGCCAAGAATAAGCTAAAGAAATTTAACGAATACGATACTTTTTCGAATACTTACGATGCACGGAACCAATTGAAAGGCAAATGGCACAGTGAGGTTTTTAAAAACAAAAAGCCGATCACTTTGGAGTTAGCCTGTGGACGTGGAGAATACACTGTAGGGCTTGCACAATTATACCCAGAAAGGAATTTTATTGGTGTAGATGTTAAAGCCTCTAGAATGTGGCAAGGGGCTAAGTTTGCCTTGGAAAATAATCTGACTAATGTGGCATTTATTCGCATTCAAATTGACTTCCTAAATGATTTTTTTGCAGATGGTGAAGTTGATGAAATATGGATTACATTTCCCGATCCACAGCCACAAAAAACAAGGATTAAACAACGTTTAACGAGTCCGAAGTTCCTAGAAAAATACGCCAATCTGTTAGGTAGGAATAAGTTCATTAATTTGAAAACAGACAGCGATTTATTATTCAAGTATACATTGGAAACATTGACTGATAAGAATGTACAAATGAATGAATTATATTTGAATATCGACGAATTAGATGAAATGAAAGAAGAGCTAAAGATAAAAACATATTATGAAAAAATGTGGCGTGAGAAAGGGATTATAATTAAGTATCTAAAGTTTCAGTTCATCTAACAGAGTGTTGGAAGTGTTCCGCTAATTTTATTTATCTAGAATTAGCACAATTGTAATAAAACTGTCATAATACCAAGACAGTACAACCTTTTTAGTTTGGGGTGGTCTAATCTTAAAACTAAAACCTTTAAAACCATGTTTATTTATCGTTACCTTCGGAACTCTTACAATTACTTTAAAAAATTAATCATACTTTTGAGGAACATTAATTATTAATGTGCTCATCATATGAAGAAAATTTTAATGATCGCTCTCTTTGCTATAGCAATGCAAACAAGAGCACAAAAACCAACTTGGGCAGAAGATGTTGCATGCATTGTATACAGCCACTGCACTAGTTGTCACAACCCCAATGGCTCAGGTCCATTTTCTCTATTAGATTTTAATGATGCCGTTAACCGAAGCAACAGCATTAAATTTCAGGTGAGTAACAAAACTATGCCGCCTTGGCCAGTCGATAATCATTATCGAAAAATGGCACACGAGAGAAGTTTATCTGATGTGGAAGTGAATACCATTTTAGCCTGGATAAACAATGGCATGACCCAAGGTAATATGGCCAATGCCCCTACTCCACCGGTGTATTCATCGGCATTGGTAATTGCCAATCCTGATCTAAAATTAAAACTACCAACTTATACCGTTCCTACCATCACACAAGATTTATATAGATGCTTTGTAATGCCTACAGGCCAATCTATTCAAAAGTTCATTACAGGAATTGAAATAATTCCTGGAAACAAAAGCATCGTTCACCATGCACAAGTATTTTACGATACCACTGGTGCAACAACGACTTTAGATGCCAATGACCCAAATCCTGGTTATTCTTCGGCTGGAGGAGTAGGTACGGATGCCGCAGTATTATTGGGCACTTGGGTGCCAGGTGCTAGTCCTATTTTCGTGCCTGCTGGCATGGGTAAGCGCTTGCCCCCCACAGCAAAAATAGTGGTTCAAATTCATTACCCTGAATATGCAAGCGGGCAAACAGATTCAACAAAAGTGAATTTTCTGTTTACCTCAAGTAGCGTTAGAAATATTAGCGATGCGCCTATTTTAAACCATTCAACTACCATGAAGGATGGGCCATTATTTATTCCAAAAAATACTGTTAAAACCTTTCATGAAGAATTTTTTGTGCCACTTAACGCCACCATTTTAAGCATTGGACCGCATGGTCACTTACTCTGTAAAAGTATGAAAGCCTATGGCATTACTTTAGCTGGCGACACCATCAAATTGATAAATATTCCAAAATGGGATTTTCATTGGCAAGGTTCTTATGATTTTAAACAACCCATTAAAATTCCAATAGGTACGACACTACATGGCGAAGCTACATACGATAACACGGCTGCAAATTCAGAAAACCCAAATGACCCACCTCAAGATGTAAGCTTAGGCGAAGCTACAACAGATGAAATGATGTTGTTTTATTTCTCTTATTTAGCCTATAAATCGGGTGATGAAAATATTGTAGTGGACACCTTTCAACATCAACCACACCATAACAATTGCACTAGTGCATATAACACCTCTATTAGTACTCTAGACATTTCAAGTGATTTAGTGTATCCGAATCCTAGTAATGGTTTATTTCATTTAAAAGTGCAAAACAATAACGCATTTGAGATAATTGTTTATAACCATTTGGGTCAAAAAGTATGGAATGGCAAAAATACCACTGAGATAGATTTATCAGCGTTTGGAAATGGTATTTACAATGTAAGTATCATTCAAAACAATAATATTTACAATAGCAAGTTAGTAAAGGAATAAAGTCCTTATTAAATGAAGCTTATTCTTAATTTTTGTTTGTTTATTGTAGTCAGTGCCTGTGTACCAAACACCGAACAAAAAACAGCATTAGTTGCGAAGCAAGCAGTTCCCACTTTATTAAATGTTAAGATAGATTATACCCATCGGGTCATCCACATTTTTGTAGCTTTATGTGATAATCAATACCAAGGCATTGTGCCAGTTCCACCTAAGATTGGAAATGGTAGAGATTTAAATAATAACTTGTATTGGGGCTGTGGTTTTGGTATTAGAAGTTACTTTAAAAAAAGTAAGGAATGGAAATTACTAAGACGTTATGCAATCGATTCCATCAAACTTGAAAGACTTGTTTTTAAGCACACAAGTAAGCACTACTATTTAGTTGCCGACGCATATAATGGCAAATATATTGAGACTTGTACAAAGGATTTCTTAAACAGTGTTGCAGGTATTGAAAAAGACACACTACATATTGACAATAAAACCATTGGTATTAAAGGCTATTCAAAACTATCGGCCTATATAGGACATGATGGCTTAATGGATTTTAACTTGGTAGACAACTATCAAAATACTGATAAAAAACAAAGAGACTGCATTATTTTAGCCTGTATTAGTAAAGGCTATTTTTCAAATTACATTAAAAATGCAAATGCAAATCCACTTGTTTGGACCACTGGATTGATGTGCCCTGAAGCATACACTATTCACGATGCTTTAACTGGATATGTACTAAATGAGAGTAGCGAAGCAATTAGAAATAGAGCCGCTCTTGCCTATTCTACACATCAAAAATGCAGTTTAAAAGCTGCTCGCCATTTATTGGTTACAGGCTTTTAGAAATATGATTTAAAATATGCAAACAATCAACCTTAAAACCCACCTCTCTTCCCAAACTTTTAGTTAGTTTTGAACCCTCAATGAAATATTTTTTATTAATTACAATTGGTCTTTTTTATTTTATTCTGAATTCAAATGCGCAGGATACCAGCTATGCCCGTAAGGTTTTGAATGAATTGTGCAGTCCTAAATATGCTGGGCGAGGCTATGTGGAGCATGGAGACAAAAAAGCCGCTGCCTATATTCAGAATCAATTTAAATCGATTGGATTAAAGAAAGTGGAGGGCACTTACCAGCAAAAATTCACTTTTCCTGTGAATACTTTTCCAGGTAAGGTTATTGTAAAATACAATGGTCAATTGCTAGTAGCTGGTCGCGATTATATTATTAATGCTGGCTGCAAAAGCTATAGATATAAGGGTTCTATCAATTTTAGCAGTATTGACAATTTGAAAGATAGTAGCTTTTACGACCGCATTGGATACAATCAGAAAATGGCAGTCATTGATACTTTTAATACTAAATACTTTGGCGAAGCGGTATTGACAAATAAAAAATACTTGACTGATTTTAAAAAAGAGTTAATTGTCAAGTTGACCAATGATAAAATGACTTGGACCAGTGCTTACGAGCAGGACAACAAATGCATCATTACCCTAAAAAGCAATGTATTTGATAGAAATAAACCAGCGGAATTTGACATTGAAATTGAAAGTGAATTTTATGGTGGTTATTCAGAGCAAGGCCAATTATATGGCACCTATACCTCTCAAAATGTATTAGGAATGTTAGAAGGGACAGAAAACAGAGATAGTTTTATTGTTTTTACTGCTCACTATGACCACCTTGGAATGATGGGCTCAACAGCTATGTTTCCGGGAGCGAATGACAATGCAAGTGGCATCGCAATGCTATTAAATCTCGCTAAATACTTTAAGGCGCATCCACAAAAATACAACTTACTGTTTATCGCATTCTCAGGTGAAGAAACAGGTTTAATTGGCTCACAATTCTATGTTAAACATCCTATCATTCCATTGGAAAAGATTCATTTTTTAATCAATATCGACCTAATGGGAAATGGGGCCGAGGGTGTTATGGCAGTAAATGGAGCGACTTTTAAAGAACAGTTTAATTTATTGACAAAAATTAACACCAAAAACAATTATTTACCAACAGTAAAAGCGCGCGGTAGAGCACAAAACAGCGACCATTTTTATTTCAGTGAAGCAGGTGTCCCTTGTTTCTTCTTTTACTTAATGGGTCCATATCCATATTACCATGATATAGATGACAAAGCATCGGCAGTACCTTTCACAAATTTTAGCAATGCCTTTTTATTGTTTCGCGATTTTATAATTGGCTTACAACCATAATTATTAGTGTTGCACTTCTAATTTTATATTAGCCTCTGCCCCATTTGAAATTATTTTCACCATATAAATACCATTGGCCAAATTCCCAATAAATAAAGGCTGATTTTCTCCTTGATATTGCAAAACAACTCTACCTGAAAGATCTGTTATCTTCAATTCAATTGGTGTATTAAAAGCACTTATAACATGCACATATTCCGCACTTGGATTTGGATAAATTTTAAATACTTCAGACTGCTGAATGGCTGAGAGATTTGTAAAATCCTTGGTAACAATTACTGTATCGTTGCTATTGCAAGCCCCATTGACAATGAGCCTTACAGTCTTGTTATTAGCATTAACATATTGATGAACAGGATTTTTAAGTGTGCTGCTATCACCATCACCAAAATACCATTTGTAAGTCATATTACTACCTGTTGAAGTATTGTTAAATCCAACGATATTGCTGCCAATATAACCATAGGTAAAGTTCGCCTTAACAAAAGTATCAGCTGAAACCGTTGCAGTATTTGAAATGGTATAAGTTTGTGCTTGTCCACCTGTTACTGTAATTGCCAATGTGGCCCCTTTAACCCCTGATGAATTATAGCTTACTTTATGAGGCCCAGCAGTGTTAGCAGTGGCAGGCGTTCCACCTGTAAAAGTCCATTGTCTAGTCGCAACATTTACATCACTTGAATCGGTGTAGGTAACAGTTTGACCAATACAAACTTGTTTTGGATTGTTGTAAAAATTAAGATAGGCGAATTTGATACTTTTAATAGTGTCCTCGGTGTTACAAGTATTGGTTGAAATTAATCTGACATTATAAGTCCCGCCCGCCGCATAATTATGTAAAGGACTTGCAATCAATGCTGAATCTAAATCACCAAAGTACCATTTGTCGGATGTAGAATTATTGGATGTATTCGTAAAAGTTACTTTGCCCTTTTCGGCTGCAACCCAAGTAAAATTAGGTTTCATTTTTGAATCAGATTTTACAGCAAGTGTTTTAGATTTTACAACATTACTACCTGTTGAGGTGGTAACCGTTAGTGTTATCGTTTTGGTTCCGCTTGTACTGTATGTAATGGCGTGAGGACCAACAGTGGTAGCGCTTGCAGGACTAGCACCAGAACCAAAATTCCAAGCATAAGCAGTAAGATTACCTTTGGATGAATCTGTTAAGTTGATACTTTCATTTAAGCAAACAGTAGATTTAGGAAGAATAAAATTAGCACTTGGAGCTACAATAGCGCAATTGCCAGAATTTAATTTTGAATGGGCATTTTTGCCACATATAGCAGTCGCACTTTTTGTAATTACATACGTTCCACCTGCAATATCTGGAACAGTTAGGCTCGGTTTAACTTGACCATTAGAAATAGCATAGTGCATTACAACTGCTGGTGCAATTACATGCCCCAGTTGATGACCATGACCAAGTTCGTGAGTAGCTACAGTTTCAAAATGGTATTGTGAAGCACTTGCAGTTCCAATGGTATAACTCCAGTTGGTTGTATTGGTCGGTCTTAGTCTAAATCTGATATCCAGTTCAATTACAAACCATTTAAGGGTTGGACCAGAGGAACAACCACTCCAGAAACTGAAACATTGTGCTAAAACACCATTTGGCATTGCTCCGCTCGTATCCCAAGCACACATATTTACACCATCAGATTTTATGGTGCTATAACTTACCTTTCCCAAAGTATCCCAATTGATATAAGTTCCGCAGCGCCATCTTTCAAGACTGCGAACGAAAGCACCTTTAGCACCTAATGAATCATAAAAACGTTTGTTAATTTTCCATGTAATACCATTGCTGGCATTCATTCCAATTTCTTGGGTTTCAAATCCAATTGAATCAGCATTCACACCTTGTACCACATTCAGATGGGCGTATGGAATTTGAAGGGTATCGGCTGATGTCGCGACACCATTTCCACCCACAACGACTCTAATTTTTCCTGTGCCTGCTTTCGTCCTTACTAAAACTTTAATCATGGTATCAGTCCAAGAAATATAATCTTTCTTTAATGCTTTGATATAACTTGCACCACCGTCATCCCCGTTTTTAAACATTACACTGCTTGTATCAATTGTAGAATTAAAATTTGTTCCTTTAATTGTAAGCGTAGAGGTTGTACCTGCATTAATCGTTTTAGGAGAAATTGAGGTAATAGTAGCGGCAGCTCTCTTGGTACTAAAAACTATTTTTGTAAGATTTACATTTACATTAATGGCCTTTTGATTGGTGAGGTTTTCTATCATGCCATAAATGGTGTAAGGAGGATAATGATTAAAGATATCGCTAGCACTTGCATCTGTTTTATCTATCTTAATAAACCCTTGAGGGCCACTTTCTGCTACCCACTGTCCATCCTTTTCTATTAGCAATAATATGCCTATTTCGCCCATGGCCATTTCCAATTCCGGGTCTACTTTGATTGCTTTATCTTCTACGGTTCCACCTAATGTAATAATATCTATTGTGCCGGAATTAATTTGAGACATGCCTTTATAAACCTTACTTATTGCAACTGTGTTAGCTGTATATATCATGGTCTTATCAGCATTCCAGTATGATTTAATGCCAATTACTTTTCCTTCGGTAATTAAGGATGCTGCATTTACTCTCTCAGAAAGGGATAATGGAACTAAAACACATTCTGCATTAATTTTTGTAAAAAGAAGACATAGTATTAGTAATAGATTGGTACGTTTTGTATTCATGTTTTTATTAGTAGTAACTTACAAATTAAGCCATATTAATGCTAATAGACAAAATTGACTTTGTATTGGCTTCGATTTTATGATTTTCGGAAATTACCAAAGGAAGCAACGCAATCAACTCTTTATCATATTGTTGTACAATAATAAAGGAAGGGCGTTTGCTGTTTTCAACCTTTTTATCTGTTAAAATATCGCTCACTTTTTTATATCCTTCCATGCCTAAAGGCCTTATCCTGTCGCCATCTTGCCATAGTCTTAAGCTTAAAGGAAAACTCAAATTATCTACATTTATAAACAATGTATCTTTTTGTGTAAAATCAGGTTTGAAATTATTGTTATGAATATGTATTTCAATTGATTGTCCGCCAATTTTAAAAACATTATCTTCTTTGTTCACAATTACTAATTCAGAATCGAGCACGCTTTCTAATAATTGTAATTGTAGAAAATCACGTTCCTTAATCAATTCATATTCATTGCTTATTACTTTTTTTCCAATTTGCGAAACATTCAGTATATCTTCAATTTGTGGCCAGCTAAAACCATAAGATTGTAGGTTATTGAATAAAAATAAGGCTTGATATTCCAATTTATTAAGTGCGTTTAGATCAATTTTCAGATTACCATCCATGCTTTCAATCATCCCCTCCCATTTTTCTTTAATTATCGATTCACACATTAATTCAAAAGCTTTCACTTTTTGCGAGGTTTCAAAGAAACGCTGCTCTGCTTCGGGTTGAACTTTATTTAATTCAGGTAAAACGGAATGTCGAATTTGATTTCTTAAATAATAATCCGAAGCATTGCTACTATCCTCGCGATACGTGTGTCCATTTTTACTTAGATAGGCCAAAATTTCATCTCTTTTGGTGAACATCAGTGGTCGAACTATGTTAGATTCATTTAATGGAATTCCATGAAGACCTTTGATACCAGTGCCTCGTAAGGCATTAATTAACATGGTTTCTAAATTATCTGTTTGATGATGAGCGGTCAGCAGATACTCAAAATGATGTTGTTTCATTAAATCCTTAAACCATTTGTATCTCAAATCTCTTGCTAATTCTTGAATGCCCTTTTTTTCCTTTAAACTGACTGCTTTGGTATCAAATCTTATTGAAAATACTTTTACCTTATACCTTTCGGCTAACTCCAATACAAACTTTTCATCACCATTACTCTCCTCACCCCTCAATTGAAAATTACAATGTGCAACACTAAAATTAAAACCACCCTTTTGTAATAAATGGAACAAGCAGATACTATCTGCACCACCACTTAAACCGAGCAAGAGCGCTTGTTCCTTATTAAAAAGACTGTTTTTTGAGATAAAATTTTCAAACCTTTGCAGCATGGCATTACTTTTGACAAAGATAAAGAATCCCTATAACACCTAATCCAGCACATTGATTTGAAACGCATTTTTTTATTTAACTTTTTTTTATCTCTATTTAGTTTTTCTAGCTTTTCTCAAAGTGATTTAGAATTTATAAGTGGAGATAAAATGTATGGTGATGAGGTTAATAAGATTACTTATGTGGTAAAAAATGTCGGATTCAAACACAATGGCGTTACGATCTATTGCGACAGTGTAATTAGAAAAATAAAAACCGGAATAATCGAAGGATTTGGTCATATTTATATTTTTCAGCCAGATACATTCACTTTATCAGGCGGCGAATATTTGGTTTATGAAGAGGCAACCAAAATTGCCTCTGTTACTGGCAAGGAAGTAATTTTAAATGACAAGGAAATGACTCTGGTTACAACGGCCTTGCAATACAATACAGCCAATCAAGTGGGTTCATATCACAATCGGGCCAATATCTTAAGTGGCGAAAACACCCTTAAAAGTAAGCATGGTTACTACCAAAGAAGAAACAATATATTTAATTTTAAACAGGATGTTGTTTTAACTAGTCCAGATTATACGATGTACTGCGATACCTTAGATTATTTTGCTGGGACCAAAACAGCCTTTTTCCAAGGACCTACCAAAATTGTTAGCAAGGAGAATACAATAAAATGTAATTATGGTTGGTACAATACAGCCACTGAAAAAGCCCAATTTAGTAAAGAGGCCACCTTAATAAGTGATTCAACATCACTAACCGCTGATAGTTTACTTTATGATAAAAAGAATGGGATTGGCAATGCATTTGGAAACATTCGAATGTATGACAGTACCAACCAAATTGAAGTATTTGGTCAAAAAGGATTACACAGGGTTAAAACTAAAGAAACACTTATCACTAATCTTCCATTGGCCATACAATATTCCGAAAATGACACAATGTATATTATGGCAGATACTTTTTACTATGTCAATGACAGCGCAAAGAGAGAACTGCAAGCCTATCCACGTACCATGATTTCTCAAAAAGAATTTCAGGGCAAATGCGATTCTATGATCTACAGATTCAATGATTCATCAATTAGCTTATTTGGTGAACCAATCTTATGGAATAAAAACAATCAAATTACAGGCGATACGATGCACATTACTTTAAAAAATCGCAAAATGCACGCTTTAAATGTCATCGATAATGCATTTCTTGCCTCGGAACTCAAACCTGAAACCTACAACCAAATTGCAGGAAGAACGATGTTCAATCGATTTAATAACAATGAATTGGTTTCTGTTTTAGTTGATGGCAATGCTGAATCTATCTATTACTTGCGCAACAATGAAACAGACTCTGCAGAATATACAGGCGTCAATAAGGTAGCTTGTGGCAAAATGAAAATTAATTTCGATTCATCAAAAGTTCAAGATATTCGTTTTTATGGAACCCCAGAGAGTAAAATGTACCCTGTCAATCAATTTCCTATAGAAGAACAATTGTTGAAAGGATTAAAATGGCAAGTAGCCAACAAACCTGCTAATTTTCAATTTTTAGAGCGTAAGAAACGCAAGATATCAATTGCACCTACAGTAGTTTTACCTTCAAAAAAACCGAGCAAAAAATTAAAAAAGAGCAAAAAATAAGTTGTTGGATATTTGAATATTAACCATTGTTTGCAAAAATCTTTTAGATAATTAGCCTAGGTTTTAATTGTAACATTATCTTTGAATGGTAAAACAATTAAATACAATGAAATTTATAAATATACTTTCTATTTCTGCACTTTCTTTATTTGCCTGCAATCAGACAGCTAAAAAAACAGAAGAGGCTGTTAAAATCGGGGTAAAAAATGAAAATATTGCATATTCCTTAGATACCATTAAAATGAATGGCTATATTGCTTACGACTCTGTTTCACAAGCAAAGCGTCCAGTTGTATTAGTGATTCACGAATGGTGGGGACAAAACAATTATGTAAAAGACAGAGCCAATCAATTGGCAGAACTTGGCTATTTAGCGATGGCAGTAGATCTTTATGGCAATGGTGATATGGCTGACAACCCTGAGCAGGCTGGCCAGATGGCAGGACCATTTTATCAAAACCCTCAAATGGCTAAGAATAGATTCGATGCGGCCCTAGCGCTCATTAAATCAAATCCATTGGCAGATACCAATAAGATTGCGGCTATTGGATATTGCTTTGGTGGCGGTATGATTTTAAATATTGCCAGATTAGGAGAGAACTTAAAAGGTGTAGTAAGTTTCCATGGCAGTTTAGTTGGTGTACCAGCTAATAAAGAATTACTAAAAGCCAATGTTTTGGTTTGTCATGGTGAGGCCGACCAATTCGTTAAAGCAGAGGAAGTCGCTAAGTTTAGAAGAGACATGGATTCAATAGGTGCTATTTATACCTTTAAGTCTTATCCAAATGCAACACATGCATTTTCAAATCCGGATGCAACAGAAGTAGGTAAAAAGTTCTCCATGCCAATTGCTTATAATGCTCAGGCGGATACAGCATCATGGAATGAAATGAAGGTATTCTTCGGAACGATTTTTAAGTAATCTTATTTCTTTGTTTTCTTTTCCCAAAAGGCTTTTACCAGCGCTGTAGCTTCTATGGCTTGCTCGGGTGTAAGTGTTTTTATATAATCGATTGGACTCTCTTGGTTGAGCGGTTTAGCGAGTGTATTAAGGGGATGCTCAGCATTCAGTGGATTTTCGGTATCCGTTTGGAAATTCAAAATATCGTTAGGTGTGCAGTTCAAAAACACACAAAGCATCTCTAAATGATCAAGGGTAAGGCTTCGTGTTTCACCTTTAATTAATCTATTGGCTGCTGTATAACGTAGTCCCATGCGTTGCAATATGTGTGTATTTGGTTTGTAACCCTTCACCCTAAGGACCTCTTTTATATAAAACTTTAACATAGTTTTGATTTTAATTGAAGCAAAGATATAAAATATAATTGTTCGTTTCGTAATATTTATTATACATTATAAAATAAATTAATGTATATTACAATAATTATCACACTGATCCGAACTTTTCCAAGATTTGGCAATAAATCATTCGTGAGCCCTT
>JAQSCZ010000123.1 GCA_029945665.1 bacterium
TGTAATCCGTTGTTTTTGCACTATTGCCTGCCCCTGTAAAGTAACCACCAAAACCCGCCATTCCAAATATTTCTATTAATTTTATATCGATAGTCTTTGAGAAGTGGATATTGCCACCATTAACCATTACCACCCATTTAGAAGTTTTAAATAGTATGGGATAGTTAACAATTAATATAATTGTGAGCGATGCAAATATTTACACCATTTCAAAAGTATTGGCTACTAGACCGGATAAAGCTTTAACAGAAATTAAAGGTATATTAGGAGATACATTCTCATATAATAACTTAAGATATGTGAAGAATCATTTGATACAGAAAGGAGCGTTGGCGGGGGTTTAAGAAACTTAATTTTCAACGTATAACTTGTAACATTCCTTTCCAATATTTTACTGGTTTGGTAGTATCTTGAGTAGTCTTAGACTGAAGTTTAATCAACACTAAATAGACATCTTGTTGAACAAAATTAGTTTTATAGGTGCCATCCCATCCTTTCGTTTCATCATTCGTTTCGAAGATGAGTTCACCCCAGCGATTGTATACTTGCATTTGTTTTCTATTGTAACCCTTAATAGTTGGGTTAAAATAATCGTTAACACCATCTCCATTTGGCGAAAAAGCATTGGGAATAATGATGCTATCGAATACAGGTAAACTGCAATCGGTAATGGTAAAATAGAGGCTGTCAACATATCTGCAAAGTTGACCAGTGGTAACATACAATACAGAGCTGTTGCTGTCTTTAAAATTAAAGCTAAAACCAGAATTAAGTAAGTTGCCTACTTTATCATACCAATTGGTATTTTTTCTAAGTGTTTTAATTGTAATCGAGCTGTCTTTGCACAGCTTATAGGAGATTGGAAAGTCGGGAATTTCTTTTAATTCCATATCAATTTGAATGGTATCTTTATGGATACAAGTTCCATTATTAATAGCAACAGAATAGCTGCCCGATTGATTAATGGGTAGTTGCATAGATTTACTTCCAGTACTCCATAAATAAGAACCTATAATGCCAGGTGCTAAAGCAAATACATTAGATTGACATAAGATGGTATCATTACCTAAGAAATTTTTTTTGACAAAATCAAATATAACTTTTATTGTATCGCTGCTTATACAGCCATCTTCATCAACTTTTACCCAATAATTTCCGCTATTACTAATAGTTATATTTTCTGTTTGTTGGCCTGTGCTCCAAAGGTATTTTTTATTTGGTTGATTGGTTCTGAGGATTAAAGAATCTGAATTGCAAAGCATCGTATCGTTGCCAATATAACTTGAGCAGACGAGTTCGAAATTGTCGAAGTAAGAATATGAGTTCAAATTCCAAAACTTGTAACCATTATTAGACTGAAACGCATCAAAATATTGGGAGTGGTCGTTTAATTTAAGAAACTCTAATGTAATAAATGAACCATTATTCGGGGCAGTAAAAAAAACATCCATTGTTTGCCAATTGTAGGTTCTTTCTGGGGGAGGGGTAATGCCTATGGAATCTCCAAATTCAGAATGATTATTACTTAATCCAATTTTGAAAATGGAGTTCCACCAACCTACGCCAACCAATAGGGAATCAATTCCAACTATATAACGAAGGTGATAGGTTTTACCTTTTATTAAATTGGCACTTAATTGTAAGGAGAGGGTTGCTATGTGTAAGCGTGTAATTCCAGGGTGCATATCTGAAGAATCTCTAAAAAAAGCAGCAATATAAATAGAGGTATCTAAAGGATTAGGATGATTTCTGAATTGGGATTGTTTGTTACTTGACAATACAAGCCTGGTATTAGTATCACCTATATAGGTTCCATTGTACTTATAGGGTCTGCCGTCCCTTTTAAAAATGTAGGGAACGTATGGAAATGTATCTGGGTAAAATTGGTCATAATACACAGCAGTCGGATTAGAAGTTTTTATAATGTTTTCAAAATTACCATTGAGAATTTGTTGACTTTTGAGGCTTGGTGAGATAAGCAAAAGCACAACTGACCCCAACCATAATCTTTTGAAGCAAGATTGAATTAGAATGAGCTGGTATCTTTTATTGACAATTTGCAAATTATGGGAGTAAGAATTTTGGATATTCATTAAAACCATTTTTTTATCTTAGTAGTTGCACAATCCCTTTCCAAAATTTTACTGGTTTATTGCTATACTGATTTGGCTGCGACTGCAATTCTATTGTTACCAAATAATTTCCTTGAGGACAAATTTTATTTTCATAAGTACCATCCCAACCTTTATTCAAATCATTGGTTTGAAAGATCAGTTCTCCCCAACTATTATAAATTTGCATTTTGATTTTGCCTATGAAAAGACCATTGATGTTGAAAATGTCATTAGCTCCGTCATCGTTAGGACTAAAACTATTTGGAACATAAAATATCATGTTACACCCATTGAGGGGTTTGTATTTTAAACTAGAGTAACAACCATTTGTCCCAGTTACAATTGCTCTTTGCGATAAGGTGTCGGCTGTTGTATACTGAGAAGAAATGGAACCATCAAAAAGCCATTTATATGAGGGGAAGGTATCGGGTACAATGCGTAAAACAATGAAGTTATTGCCATCAAGGCAAGGAGTATCATTTTGAATGATTTCAAATTTTGGTATTGGAATTTCATTTGCGTTAAGGGTATCATGGGTAATACAAACACCATTTTGCATATCTATTCTATATACCCCGCCATTGGTGATGTTTCTGCATACTTTTAATGAACCATCCTGCCAATTAAAACTAGTGTTAGGTACATTAAATTGCAAACAAATATTATTATCCGTTTTTTCGCAAAATTGAAGAAATTTAGGTAAGTTGCTTTTTGGTTTTTCAAATACATTGATCGAAATAGTATCACAAATTGATAGACCTAGTGTATCAAAACAAGCCTTAATTTTTTGTAGGCCAGGTAATGCATAGTTTAAAGAAATTGTTTTTGTGTTTGGGAGTATTTGTTGGTTGTATTGCCAAGTGTAATTTCGATATGCCTGTGTGGAGGTAATTACATGAGAAGTTAATTGACATGTTGAGGTATCGGTAAGAATTTTGAAATTTAAATTTATTGAATCTATGTAGAAGGAATCTTTTATACTACAAGCGGGATTAGAAACTATTACAAATTTTAAACCAGTTGTTTTGTAATTTTTGAATTGTAGGGTGTCTGCTGTTCTATTGTCCCATTTATATTTAAATCCATTTAATGGGTAATATTGGGTAACCTTTTTATTAGTGATAAAAAAAGTATCATTTAGTAATTGAACTGGTTCTTGAAAAACAGCAATTGAAACCGAATCAAAAATGTTATCATTAAGCGCGATTAGGGTGGTGGATTTAGTAAAATTAATAGAAATGGAATCACCAATATAAAAAGGAGTGGTATCTCCTCTATAAAACCATTTTGTAGCATCTCCACTGCCACTGTAATATTTGTATGGTCTATTGGTGCAAACCTTTAAAGGACCCTCTATTTTTGGAGGTCTTATTTTAAGGACTAGGCTGAAGTTGTCATAGGAATAGTTTGTATAATCACGATCTCCTGAACTATTTACTAAATCAAATACCGATTGGTTATAAGGATAGAATACTGGATCCTCAATATGTAAATCTTTATTGGCCTTAAAAATTCCTACAGTCATAAATTGGTATAGACTATCAGCAACAAATTCAAAGTGATATTCTCGCCATTCTCTGTGATTAATGATAATAGGAGTTTCCCATTTGGGTTTTATTAGTAATCGATGTTTTCTATTCTGAGTTGGTAAATAAGTAGTAAAAGCAATCCCTAAGCCATCAGTAGCAGGAATACAACTGTTTCTAAAGCTTGCATTACCTGTAAAGCTGTCTTTGTTCGTATAAAATGTATCTCGTGTAAAAACTGGAGTTTTTACAAAAAAAGAACAGCTATAAAGTTTTCCGATTTCTGTTTTTGATTTTAATAAATTAGTCGCATAGGATCTATTATCTAGAAATTCATTGCGATCCGTACAAGAATTTGAACGATAGGAATTGTATGAATATGAGCTATCCCTAACCAATTCTTCAACAGTTAAATAGTGGTCTGGATTGCCATTTAACTGTGGCATATTTAAACTTGAAGGAAATGTGGATGTACAAGGTGGATAAAATCTAAAATATTTTCTACAACTATCAGCAGGATCAAACCAATAACGAAGAAGTGAATCCATTTTTTTTGGATAATTAGGCATCATCATATTAGGTGATGACCAATAAGTCATATCAACTTTCTGAAAATCGCCATTTTGAACTAGATTGTTTTGCCCTTTCATATTAGAAATGCACAAAAAAGAAAAAGCGATATAAGCGAGAAAAATACGCATAATGAAAATAAATAGCATTCTCTGATAAGTTAAACAGAGAATGCTATATATAACAAATATAATTAATTTTTTTGGAATTTCAGAGTCTGAGTTATTTTGTTAATGGTAATATTCATTAAATAAACACCGGGTGATAAACTGCTTACATTTAATGTAGCCATGTTGTCACAATCCGAGTCACAAGTTTTGGTAATGAGTGTTTTACCACTTAAATCTGTAATGGATATTATAGCTTCACCATCAACTGACCAATCCATGTACAATATTCCATTCGTTGGAACAGGATAAAGTTGTGCACCTAATAATCCAACTTCCGGTCCAATAACATTAAGTTGAGGGGCTAATGAGGGACAATCTACAGCTGCTCCAGCTGTGGAGCCCCCTGTGGCTGCTAAATCTATGGTGCCATTTGGGGGGCTATCTCCATTTGCACCATTTGGACCTTTTAATCCTGGTACTTCAGTATAACCATCTGTTTCAAAACAAGGTGCTATATAACATTTCTGCCTAGCAGGGTCGGTGTAATCAATTAAATACTTGTTGGTATTCAGATAATTAAACATTTTAGTACTAGATGTTGTTGAGTACCATGTGTTGTCACCTAAAAATTGTGTTGCTGTTGTTAAGCTAACGTCCTCCCCTAGTGGATAAATGGTTGGTAATACAGGTCCTGTCATTTTCGCGAAAATATCATCGCAAATGGTTTTATTATACAAATTACAGTGGTAATAATCACTCCCATCATACGAAACTAAAGTAATATCAGTAGTGTTATATTCTGAACTTATACCAGTGCCAATAAAAGTTGTACCAGAACTTGAAAATGAACTACCACTGGTTTTACTTAAAAGTTGAAATGCTTTGTCGCAATCACAAAAATGCCTTGGTTGAGCTGGTGATGGGGGGCAGTATGTAGGAGTTGTACAGAATGGCCATGGGTTTGTACTTATATAATTAGTTTCATAGGCTTTAGCACCTAAGCCCCCTGCACCACCTTTTCCGCCATTTACTGCAAAATTACCTGCTATCAAGGTTCCGGGTACACTAGTTTTAAATTTTAGCCAAATTGTGCCATGCTCGCCACCGCTGCCACCGTCGCCACCACCAGCACCATTGCCAGGACCTCCAAATCCACCATAATTGCCATTTGCATAATCTGAACCGGAACAACAACCGGGTGTTCCAACACCACCTGCACCACCAAATCCACCAATATTAGGACATAGTCCTGGTGCTCCATTTTCTCCATTGGCTATAAACCGTAATTTATTATTTGGTGTACTTGTATATGATATTCCATTATGAATTTTAATAAGCATTATTCCTGCTCCGCGGCCACCTTTTGCGGCATCACCACCAATCTCACCATTAGATCCAACGGCCCCTTGCAAAGCAGAGCCACCTGAGCAGATACTATTAGATTGGCCCCCAATACCACCATGGCCGCCAGCACCGCCACCCTTTCCACCCTTAATACCAGCATCACCGCAATCACCCATAGCAATTATATTGTAAAGGCTTGAATTGCTATGAGTGGTTAGTGTTCCAGTTGTTGTTGTCCCATTATTGCCTAAATTATCACCTGGGTCGCCTTGACCACCACCAGTGCCTGGTGTAGCGAGAATTAACGGAGGGCAATAAGTTGGGTAGTTAGTAACAACGGGCATCCCTCCTGCACCTCCTCCACCATAAATAGATGAAGCTATTGCGCCAGTTCCGCCTGTTCCGATCCCTGAAAGGTTATATTCAAAACCTTTGGCAGAAACATTAAAATAACCACCTGTTTGAAATCGAATATCATTTGCAATAAATGTAAGAATTCCTCCAGTTCCATTAACTGAATTATATGGGCTACAAGTAATTTCGTCGCCAGAAGCTAAAAACACTTCGTCGTAAACTGGTACTTTCACAATCTGAACAACATCAGCAGTATTATAAGGATTACTGCTGACTGGAGCTGATATAGTAAATAAGGTTGGCGAGATAATAGAATTAATATATCTCATCTCGTGCATACCATTATTAATCCCTTCCATTTGAATTATAAGTACGTAATCACCTATACTAAATGTGCCAACCGCATTGGTAAAAGTTATATTGGTTGCACCACTTATCACCCCGGTTGCTTTTGCTCGCACTTGATCCATTTCGACGATTCCACCGCCAGAAGGGAAATCTTGTGATGGTAAAGCCGCCGGCCATCCAATCATTTGTCCCTTCAATAATGAAGGGCTGGTAAAAAGCATAACAGCTATCGCTGTCAGTTTACCTAAAGTTTTTAAATGTAGATTCATGATAAAAATTTGTTTAATTGAATTACAAATATAGAGGTCTAATGTATTTTAAAAGATGATTTTAGGGTTGTCAAAAACTGAAGAAGTTGAGGTTTTTTGTGGCATAATAATTGATTCAAAGTACAATGAACAAATTAAAAATTTGTTTAATTGAACAACACAAGCCATTCTTCAAGGAATGGCTTTGTTGTTTTAGAATTAATATTTTTAATTAGAATCAGTATTGCAAAATAATTAAAATAATGGTTTATGATTATTAAAATAATTATAAACTACTATGTGCTAGAAAAAATGATTAATTACTACTATGTAACTTCACATTAATTACTATACATCTTCACAAAACAAGCA
>JAQSCZ010000124.1 GCA_029945665.1 bacterium
AATTTACAATATTACGTATACTTGTGCAAGCTTTCTGACAGTCATATAATATTATATCTGACACCGGTATTAATTTTTCTCATACATTTTCAAATTATGGAAAATTTAAAGTTAATGCCTACTATACCCAAAATTGTATTACTGATACTAGTACAAGAATAATTACAATAGTAAATCAAAATCAACCCTTCACAATTGGCAAGGATACTACCATATGCACAGGAACCTCCATCACCCTTCAACCCAATAATAACAATGGCCAAAGTTATTTATGGTCGAATGGTGCAACCACAAAATCTATAACTGTAAATACAATAGGTAAATATTGGTTGCAAATCAATTTTCCATGCGGTGCCTCACGAGATACAATTGAAATTTTTAACAAAGTAAAAAAGTCAGATTTCTCTATCTCTAAAGATACTTTATTATGTCAGAAAATATTGAATTTTCCTCTAATCGTTAGTTCAAAAATTGCACATCAAACCACTTGGAGTACTGGCGAAACAAAAGATACAATACTAGTGTCCTCTGCTGGTAATTATGTGGTTAATTTAAAACACAGTTGCGGAATATATATTGATACAGTGGTGATAAGTCAATTTTTGTATGGCAAAGCAATTAGAGATACTGCTTATTGTTTTCCTTCTACACAAACCATTACAAATGCTTCTGTAAATAAAATTAAATGGAGCACAGGCGATACAACCCAATCCATTCAAATTAGTCAACCAGGGCAATTTATCGTTGAGGAAACTAATAAGCATTGCAAACACATAGATACAGTACTTATTACTGCTAAAACAAAAACTACTAAAATATTTGCTGGTAACGATACTATAATTTGTGATCAGCCGATTAGCCAAAATCTTTCTGTTTTCAGTGCAGATGCACACACTACCTTATGGAGCAATGGTGCAACAACCGATAATACCACTGCTACAGATAGTGGTAGTTATTTTGTTACGGTTACCAATGTCTGCCATACTTTTAAGGATACGGTTAGAATTGAATTGTTCAATAAATATCTCAATTTAGGAAATGATACCACCTATTGCTTTGCATCAGATTATATAATATTTGCTCCAAATCGTGCGAACTATTCCTACAAATGGCAAGATGGCAGCACTGGAAATTCCTTTGCAGCCAAAAGGAAAGGCCAATATTATTTAACAATTGGCTATGGTAAATGTCAATCCACCGATACCTTAAATATCACAGGTGACGATGCAACAGACCAATTATATATCCCCAATGCCTTCTCGCCAAATGATGATGAAGTGAATGATTTTTTTCCTTTTAGTTTCAGCAATAAACCCATAGATATGGAAATCTATAACAGATGGGGAGAAAAGATATTTGATGTCAAAAAAATACAAATTGGATGGAATGGAATTTATAAAGACCATTTAGTTGAAAGCGGTGTTTATCTTTATAAAATAAAATACAAGGATTGTTCCAATCGGAGTATATTTGTTAATGGCATGTTTACGGTCATCTACTAATACCAAACAGCTATTTAGTTGCTTAAAACACCCACCCTTTTCCTTCTCTCAAAAAAATATTACCTTCGCCCAATAAGGTAATTCATGTCCGACGTTAACGCACATTCCATTCATATCAATAATAGCATTCATCAGGCCATGCAGCAGCTTGAAGTTTTAAGCCCTGTGCTCATTCTGTTCGCTGTAGATGATGACAATAGGCTTAAAGGCGTATTAACCGATGGCGATATTAGAAGATTTCTTACCAATGGTGGAAGTATGCAAAACGATATTTCAACGGCCATTAACGACCATTTTCTGGCTTTGATTGAAGACCAGTATAGCATACAGGATATCCTTTCTATAAAAGAAAAACAAATTGATTTTGTTCCAGTTATCAATTCAAAAAATCAATTAGTAGATATTCTCAATCTTAAAACACATAAAAGCAGGCTGCCATTACAAGCGGTTATTATGGCAGGTGGCAAAGGTGAGCGCTTATTACCCTTAACAGAGAATACACCTAAACCACTTTTAAAAGTCGGGAATAAAGCAATTATACAATACAATGTCGATTTGCTCAACCAATATGGTATAAAGAAAATCGTCATCACCATAAATTATTTAGGTTCATTAATTCGCCAATACTTTGATACTACCCATCAGAACGATCAAGTTTTTATGGTAGAAGAGCCTGCACCATTGGGCACAATTGGTTCATTAGCACTTGCAAAAAAACACCTTACAAAGGATGTATTGCTGATGAATAGCGACTTGCTTACCAATATTGATTTAGAAGCTTTTTATTCCCATTTTATTGACCAAGGAGCTGACATAGCAGTGGCTTGTATTCCCTACAATGTTGAGATTCCTTATGGTGTAATGGAGACCGAAAATCACCAAATAAAAACAGTAAAAGAAAAACCAACTTATACTTATTATTCAAATGCAGGTATTTATTTAATCAAGCATGATTTATTAAATTCTATTCGTGAAAATGAGCGCTTAGACGCCACAACATTTATAGAAAATAGCATAGCAAATGGTAAAAAAGTAGTGTCCTATCCTTTGCTCTCCTATTGGTTAGACATAGGCAAACACGAAGATTTTCAAAAGGCACAAACAGATGTTTTACAACTCCTAAGATGAATTTATTCTTAATACCTGCTAGAGGTGGTTCCAAAGGTTTGCCAGGTAAAAATATTAAACCATTCAATGGAAAACCTCTGATAATATATTCCCTAGAATTTGCCAAACAATGCAAAAATGATGAGGATATTGTTTTATTATCTACTGATGATAACACAATCAAAGCAACTGCTGAGCAATACGGATATGAAGTGCCCTTTCTCAGACCTACTGAATTAGCAACAGATACCTCTTCAGTTGAAGAAGCTATAAATTATGCCCTCGAAGCCTATAAAAAAACAGGCATAGTATTCAATAAAATAATACTACTCCAACCTACTTCTCCATTTAGAAACATTGAGCATTATAAGGAAATGATGCAATTGCATATTGGAGATACCGAGATGGTAGTAAGCGTTACATTAAGTAAGCAAAATCCTTATTTTAATCTTTTTGAAGAGCAAAGTAATGGTTACTTAAGCTTGTCTAAAAAGAGCGATTATGCAAGAAGACAAGATTGTCCTGATGTATACCAATACAATGGCAACATTTATATTATTGATGTAAAAGCATTGGGTGAAAAAAAACGAGTCGTATTTTTCGATAGAATTAAAAAATATGTGATAGGACCTGAATACTCGATTGATATTGATACAGAATTAGACTTTAAATTTGCTGAAGAAATCGCTAAACAAAACAATGGATCAAAAATTTAATGCTTCTTATACAGATTATTGGGCGGAGAGAGTTAAACAACTTTCTGATGGCACTAAAATAGCCGATGACACAATTGTAGAATTATTTTTGCCCTTGCTAAATATAGGTAAGGCTGATAGCTTGTTGGATATGGGTTGCAGTTATGGTCGGTTTTTCCCGCTTCTTTCTAAATATTCCAATCATATTTATGGCATAGATATAGAAGCAAGTGCAATATCAAAAGCTAGTGAGAATAACTATCAACAATTGGAAATAGGAGCGCTAGAAAATCTACCCTTCTCCGATGAAACATTCGATATCGCTTTTTGTTGGGCAACTTTTGATTGTACCGAACAAGAGCAAGCCTTATTCGAAGCAAACAGAGTATTAAAGAAGGATGGTCTTATGCTCTTAACAGGTAAAAATATAGCGTATGCAGAAGATGATTCTGTTGCGTTTATTGCTGAAAGAAATGCAAAATTAAAGGCATTCCCTAACCATTTTACAGACATAAAAAAATTATATAGATTAATCACTCAGTTTGGTTTTTCAATTGAACATGGATTTGCATTTAAATACCGAGGTGATTTTGGATTGGCAAATGCGCTTCCAATAGATGAAGAAGTACTTAATACGCCATTTTACGAATATGCACTCATACTTAAAAAAACAGGACCACACAATGCCTTAACAGAGCTTATTTGTGATACATTTTCCCACACTGCTAAGCAAATGGGTCAAGCAGAAGGTTATACAGATATGATAGAATTCTTTAAAACACATCAAGAAAAGTACGGTATTTAATTCAATGACTAAACCAACAGTACATATTGTTCACCATGTTGATACGGAAGGTCCTATGCGCGAGCCATTGGACGAACTATTCGAGCGAATTGAAAATACAATTGGACATCCATTAAATTTATCTCCTACAAAAGAAAATTTACAATTACTTCAGTCTTCTGAATTTGTTTTTATTAATTCTGAAATTGACCAACTTCTAAAAAAACTGATTGATCCTAAACTGCTAAGTTTTAAGAATACTTGGAATGAAGTAGATGAGATGTTGGATAGAATTTTAACAGCCGAATACAGAAATAAATTCAAAGACAGTTACGGCAATGGTTGGATTTATAATTGGCATTTATTAGATCATGTTGGTTTTGATACGAATCCTAGATATAGAATACTTGGCTACAGCGGTATTTTTGATTTGTATAAAACCAAATTAAAAAAACTAAACATAACACAGGATTCGCTGCAATGGCATTTTCACCCAATTCCTTTCAATAAAGCAGCGCATACAAGTGCTATTTCATATATGAATAGTGCTTATGAATTACAGCAGGTAATGTGCCGAAGATTAATTGATAGCAATTGGTTTCCAGTTGTTAATAGAGCAGGATTTCATACAGTAAGACCTGATAGCAACTGGTGGCTAGAGCAGTGGTTGCCTTTTGATGCAAGCAATCAGGCAATGGCAAATGACAATACTGGTTTCAATGATAATATCAATGGTCGATTTGGCGATTGGCGAGGAGCACCAGATGATTGGAGTTTATACCACCCCGATTTATATGATTGGAGAAAAAGGGGGAATATGCGCCGTACTATTTCGCGTTGTTTGAATATGAATACCCGTTTTAGAAACATCGATACCGTTGAATTAAGCCGAGCGTTTCAGTTGGCTGAAAAAACAGGTCGGGATGTTTATGTTGGTATCACCAATCACGACTTTAGAGAAATGTCTGTTGAAATGGAAGCATTTTATGAAATTCTAAAGGACGTAGCAGCTGAAAACACCAATGTTAATTTCGCATTTTCTAATACCATTCATGCATTCCAAAAATCATCAGGTTTTTCTGAAGTAGAAATTTTAAATAGTAAAATTGATTTAAAGGTTGAATTAATAAATGACACCTTAAAAGTTGAAGTGATTAATGGTGAAATTTTTGGACCACAACCATTTATAGGCCTATTAACAAAAGATGGCAGGTATTTAACTGATAATTTTAATT
The DNA here is from genome assembly GCA_029945665.1 of bacterium. GTDB lineage: Bacteria > Bacteroidota > Bacteroidia > NS11-12g > UBA955 > JABMMZ01. The sequence goes on from JAQSCZ010000124.1 coordinate 5,324, forward strand.
TTGGTGAAACAGGAAGCAAAACTTATTATTATACATTTGATTTTTTAACCCTACCAATTGAAAATTTAAAAACAATTGCTGTTGCTTCCAATGATAAATATGGCAATACCTGCATTAGAAAAATTGATTTATGAGTGAAACGGTAGACATATTAAACTTTGAATTTTCAACGAGGGGCATTCGAGATATTGGTATTGTTGAACCATCGCTTTCTTATCTGGAATTAAAATATAAACTAAAAGTTAAACGTGAATGCATTTCTGATAATTTTTGTCAATTAATAAAAAAATATAATCCTCGGTTAATCGTCACCTCAAATGGAATAGGAACTGTTAATCACCACGAAATGGTGAAATATGCCAGCATGAAAGGCATTAAGGTGATAACCTTTATTTCGGAGGGCGATATGGTGGATATTAAAGAAAATGTAGAAATCCTTTTTTGGGGCAATAATAAAGATCAAATATTTTATGAATATGCCAATTTACAATGGTCAGAAAAGAATATTCAATTGATTTTAAAACACATTCCGGAGGCAAAAAACTTCAATCTTTTCTGCGCAGGGGGTACAGGTTTCGACCGTTATCAATTCTTACCTCTTAAGACAAAAAACGATTTTTATTCCCAATACCCACAATATAAAAAATACAAAAAAATAATCGGTTTAGCAGGCTTCCCTTTCTACTTTTTTTTGAGTGATTTGTATAAAAAAGATGGGCAATGGAATAACATGCATTTGGATCATGATGCATGCGATACAATGGCCGCCCAAAAGGAACCATTGCGGTTAATGTACCATGAACTAGTAAAAAACAATCCTGATACATTGTTTATTTTAAAGTACCACCCTTCGGATATTATGCAAGAGTTGAGTGAATTTTATCAACTCAATCAATTTGAAAACACCTTGTCAATTTTTAGAGAGGAGAATATTGATGATGTTATCAATATCTCTGATTTATGGGTGGGTTTTGAATCTACTACTTGTTTAGAAGCTTGGTTATTAGGTAAAACTACTTTTATTGCCAATCCAGATAATGTACCTTTTATTCGCTCGATTATCTCCTCTGGAAGCCCTCATTACGGTAATTTTGAAACTTTAAATTCAGCCATCAGTAACTTCTTTGAAACTAATAATTCAGTAGATTTTGACAATTTAAAGGCTGAAAGAGAAAATGCGATTGCCCAAGTCATAGGATTTGGGGATGGCTTGAACCATAAACGTGCAGGTGATTTTATATTCGAATCATTGGATAAAACAGGTAAAAAAATAATTGTTGATAGTGCTTTTTTAACTGGAATTGAAAAAAAATATGCCAATATAGAATTCAGAAAAAAACTGAGAAGTATTATTTATAAAACACCACTTATATGGCTGCCTAAAGTACGAAATGAATTTCTGAAAGACCAACAAAAAGCGAATGAATTTATTGCCGAGAAACGCGAATCATTTGCCAATCTATACCAACAATCTTTAATTGAATTTTATAAAAAAAATAATATTCTACTCGATTGACAAATACAGATATTCATAGCGGCAGTTGGGCAAAGTCTATTTTTAAAGTTGGCAAATGGTATGTATTGGCTAGCCTACTCGTTAAAGGAATCAATGCACTTACCCTTCCAATTTTTACGCATTACATGTCGCCTTCAGAAATGGGTATTTACAATGGTATCAATTCACTAAAAGCCTTTATACCTTTGATTATCTCCCTGGGACTCGATGGCGCATTTATTCGCTTTTTTCATGAGTATAAAAAAGACCATCAAAAACTAGCCGTCATGTTCTCTAGTACATTTTGGTTTGTGCTATTCTTTGGCAGTATTTCATGTATCCTATTGTTTTTTGGATTTACCTATTACCACCAAGAATATAATCCTCTATCCATTGCACTTGCTGTATTTCCGCCTATCTTATTTCAGCTGGGAATGCTCGGTATCGCCTTTTTTAACCAAAGTTTAGAATCCTATAAAACAACATTATTTCAAATAGTTTCTACATTAATTGGGGTTAGTTTTTCTATCTATTTAGTGGTTAAACTTAACTCTGGTGTTCAAGGAAGACTTATCGGAGATAGCTTTATTGCCTTAATTTTAATGTTAATGGTCGTATTTTATTTTGTTAGAATGAAGGTTCTTCAATTTAAATTTGATTGGTCCTACATCAAAACCGCCTTATTATTTTCATTGCCATTGTTACCTGTAAGTATAGCCGCTTGGGTGAATACCCAAAGTTCACTCTTATTGATTCAAAGATATTTTCCTGGGCAAGCGGTAGCGGGTTTATTTGGTTTAGCTACCAGTGTTGCGCTGTTAATGTTTTATGCCATAGATGCCATTACGCAAGTACTCAATCCTGTTGTGATGAGTGGACTTATTAACGATAGAGTCAGAACCCATCAAAAAATAAGAGAGCTCATGTTGATGTTTACAGTTTTAATTCTTTTCATTCACCTAATGATTGTATATTTTTCAAAAGAATTATTGATGGTATTCACAGCAAACGCAATCGCTTATAAAACAGCTTACCTATTTATTGCACCACTTTGCATAACTTATATGTTTGGCATCTACCATCGACTTTTCACAACCATTATAAGTTATCATAAGAAAAATAGTTATACCACGTATGCTGTTATTGCGGGCGCAATCTGTATGTTTATATGCAATATTCTATTAATGCCGCTCTATGGAGCTAAAATTGCAGTTATTTCGCAAATAATGGGTACGCTTATCATGGTGGGTTTAGAGTTTTATTTTGCACGTAAACTTGAAAACATAAGACTTGGCTTACACCGTTACATCATTTTTATATTTATCTATGTGATTGGTGTTGTGCTATTTTACGCCTTTCTAAATGTTGAATCTCATTTTATTCAAGTGCTTGTATTGAAAATTGGAATCGTCGCCTTAATTGGAATTTTATTCGTCTATTTCGGCCATTACATTCAGCCCTTAAGGGCATTAATTAAAAGAAAATTAAAAATGAACTAGCATGCCTACAATTTATTTTATTACAAGGTCCTTTACCAATGTTGGTACATCAAGTGGTGGTGGCGCTTTAGCAAGACAGGCACAAGTAGATGTATTAAAGGCCTGCGGATACAATGTAAAAGTAGTAGTGCCCAATCCAAATGGACCTAGCTACGAAGAAAATGGTATCATTTTTATTGGATTCAAACGGCATAAAAAATTTTGGAGTGGATTGGAAAAAATTGGAATAATCGGAGATGCTTTTTATCCATGGGTATTAGCAATTCATAACTATTTAAAAACAAGTGTTACAAAATCAGATTATATCATGTCTGTTACCGGTGGCACCATAGATACCTTTTTAGTTGGCAAAAAATTAAAAGAAACCACTGGGTGTAAACTCATATTAAGTTACCACGACCCCATTAATTATACCACTTTTAATGGCCTAGTAGTTAATAAGCAATACATTTTTAGAAAGGATCATATTGAGAAAAAAATAATGTTATCAGCCGATTTAATTTTTACTTCTTCCAATACTTTTAAAGATGCATTAACACTTAAATACCCATTCATCAGTAATAGAATTCACAATTTTTATTTTGGATATAACGACCTGCAAAAAACGGATGCAAAAACCTTTCAATACCCACTCAATATTGCTTATGCAGGCTCTTTTAACGTTCACCAATCGCCAGAAATTTTGCACAAGGTAGCTTTTGGCATATCCAATTATCATATGCTTTTTCTTGGTTATTATGAGCATTATGAGCCTATTAAACCATTTCTCAATGATAAAGAATTTCTTGGAGCCCTTGATCACAAAGATTTCTTGAAATTTGCAAAAGAGAAAATCGATATTGGATTTGTAAGTCTTACCAATAATTATTTAGCAGCATGTTTTCCATCTAAAATTTTTGAATACATCAATCTTGGATTGCCAATTTTAGGAGCATTGCCCAAAAGTGATGCAATGGATTTTATCAATCAAAACAACATAGGTAAAGCTTTCCATTTTACTGAAGTTGCAGCAATGAGAAAGTACCTAAGTGAGCTAACAATTGAAGAATTGACAGTTCAACGTGAAAATGTATTGCGCCTAAAGGAACAATTGTACTTTAAAGAAACCTTAGGTGGAATGTGTAAGCAAATTAAAAATTTGAATTAATATTGCAGGAATTGAAAACCTTATTCATATTTGGAACACGACCTGAGGCTATAAAACTAGCGCCCTTAATTCTTAAATATAAAAAGCATTATCCAAGCTCCACATTTGTTTGTGTTTCGGCACAGCACCGCCAATTACTCGATCAAGTTTTAACTTTCTTTTCAATTCAGCCCGACTTCGACCTGAATTTAATGAAACCCAACCAAACCCTGAGTGAATTAACTGCCAATATAATTTCTGCATTAACACCCGTTATTACAGAGGTAAAACCTGATGTAGTTTTTGTGCAAGGTGATACCACCACTGTATTTGCTGGAGCGCTTTGTGCCTTTTACAATCAAACAAAGGTGGTTCATATTGAGGCAGGATTAAGAAGTGGTAATAAATATTCACCATTTCCCGAAGAAATTAACCGTGAACTTACTTCCAAACTTAGCGATTTTCACTTTACCCCCACTGCTTTGGCATCAGCTAATTTAGAAAAAGAAGGGATAAAAAAGAATATTTTTCAAGTAGGAAATACTGTAATTGATGCACTAATAATAGCAAAAGAAAAAGTCTATAATGAAGATAATTTCTACCAAGCATTTTTTTCTAATATAAATTTTAGCAAAAAAATTATTCTTGTTACATGCCATAGAAGAGAAAGTTTTGGAGAAGGCATTAACAATATCTTTTCGGCCATTCGCGAAATTGCATTGACCCATCCTGATGTTGAAATAATATATCCTGTTCACCCTAATCCAAATGTTAAATTAGAGGCAGAAAAACAACTTTCTGATATTGGAAATGTGAATTTAATTGCCCCTTTAGATTATCCTTATTTGGTATGGCTTTTAACAAAAGTTAATATTGTGCTTACAGATTCAGGTGGTTTGCAAGAAGAAGCACCAACCTTTGGAAAACCAGTACTTGTTTTAAGAGAAGTGACAGAGCGGGTTGAAGGTATTGAGGCTGGCACTGCCAAACTGGTTGGCAACAATAAAACAACCATTGTAAATGAAGTAAATTTGCTTCTTACCAATGAAATCAAATATAAAGAAATGGCCAATGCCATAAATCCTTATGGCGATGGACTTACCTCACAACGTATATTTGAAATCTTAGAAAAATTAATCTGATGGAACAAGAAGAAATTTGGAAAAAACATACCATGGGTTTAAAACCCGAGGATTTATTTAAACGAATAAACAACCCTGCACAGTTTCAAATTGAATTGAACGCCATGTTAGGTCAATTAATTAAAGACAACAATTATAAAACCGCCATCGAAGTAGGTTGCGAGGCTGGCACTTCAAGTGCCATGTTAGATAAAAGTATTGAGGTTACATTACTTGACTTAAATGATGATATCATTGCACTCGATCGAGAAGCCTATAAAACCGCTTATCCCAATTTCAAATATTGTGTGGCCGATATGTTTGCCATGCCATTTGAAAATGAAACTTTCGACCTCGTTTTTAATGCAGGTGTAATTGAACATTTCGATTTTGATGACAGAGCAAGAGCAATAAAAGAATATTGGAGAGTACTTAGAAAAGGTGGTACTATGGTCATTGCATTTCCTAATCACTATTCACTACCTTATCGATTTGCATATCTTTTAAGGACAATGACTAAAAAATGGATTTTCCCTGCCGAAAATAAAATGTATAACCTAAAAAAAGAATTACAAGTTAATGGTATAGATGGTTTACAGAGAATAGTTTTAAGTAAAGCAAGTATTTTTAATTGGAATAACTATTCTCCTGCAATAAATAAGTGTTTTAAATTATTAGATAAGGTATTTAATTTCGAAGGTTACTTAACCGTTATTTGGGTGAAAAAGAATTAAATTCTTTTTTATGCTTTCATTAATATTAATTGTAACTCTATTAACTTTTACAATATCATTTTTAGAAATAATCTAAATGAAATTGTTAGTCCCGAAAAACTAATTTATCTTAGAAACAACAAATTACATTTTAATCCAATATTTGAAATATTTGTTTTAAATTGTGTAGAATTGGCATTTAAAAACGTGAATTGAAAAGTTGGCTCGAATCTTACTGCATAGATAATATCTATATCGAACTCAATTCCATAGGCCAAAGAAAATGATGGTGTAAAAGCCTTATAATCGGATGAGACATTGTAAACATTTTTAACTAATGGGGCGTTATTATATTCAATGGTTTGAAAAAGCGTTTGTTTTGTAGGTAAAGAGAAATTAAGAGCAATTGAAGGTAAGTGCCTTCCGTATTTACTTCTTATTGGTATTGCCAATTTTAATGGTACCATAATAGCGTAAAATTTATATTCATTGGAAATTTTATTAACAGTGTTTTTATTCTCTATGGCGGTAGAATAAGCATAACCTTCGCTTATATAATTTAAACCTGTTTCTAAAAAGTAGGTTTTCATTCTAAAACTTGCTACCCCGCCAATTGAAAATCCTGCGACTGACTTTTTATCTATTATGCTCACTTGCTTAGGATTGGCAGAACTTGAATAAACACCCGCACTTATTCCATATGCAAAAGGTGTTTGATTTGGATCGGCTAATTGTGCGAATGCATTTACATATAATAACGTAAAAAAAAAGAATAAGCAATATCGATTATTGTAGAACATAAGGAATTGATTTTAAACAAATATAAAATTAATTTTAATAAATTCGATAGTTTCGCGACATTAATACATAAATATTAAAATTAATAAATATGCTTTTTAACTCCTTGCCATTTTTAGCTTTTATTGCCATTTTCTTTGGCATTTGGCCATTGGTAAGGAATAAAAATACTTGGCGGTGGTTATGGATTTGTTGCATGTCAATGGTCTTTTACGGTTGGTGGGATTGGCGTTTTCTGTTCTTGCTGTTTTTTACGGGTGCCATCGATTATTTATCAGGTAAATTTATTCTGAAATTTCCCTCCCAAAAGAAATTTTGGTTGTGGCTATCTCTAGCTACTAATATAGGCTCATTGGTTATTTTTAAATACAGCGGTTGGTTAGCCAGCTTGCTTGATAGTGGTTTCGGATTGCTAAATATGCATACTGAACTAAAAAATGCCATCCCAGAATTTACACTTGTATTACCGGTAGGTATTAGCTTCTATACATTCAATTCCATGAGTTATACCATCGATTTATACCGAGGTAAAACTAAACCGGCAGAAAATATACTTCACTTTTTTGCCTTTATTTCTTTTTTTCCTCACCTGGTTGCAGGACCAATTATTCGAGCGAAAGACATACTTACTCAATTAACCAAACCCATACATACCAATACCGTTCAAATTTTTAATGGCATCAGAATTTGTGTTTGGGGTTTATTTCAAAAAATGGTATTAGCCGATAATATTGCGGTACTAGTCAATGATCAATTCAACCAAGTTGGTGAACATTCTGACACCGCTCAATGGTGGTTATGCATGCTTGCATTTGCCTTTCAAATTTACTTCGATTTTAATGGTTATAGCACCATAGCAAGAGGTATTGCCAAACTATGTGGCATCCATTTCAGGTTAAATTTTAGCCATCCCTATTTCGCAAATTCTTTTCAAAATTTTTGGCAACGTTGGCATATCTCACTTTCAAGTTTTTTCAGGGATTATGTCTATATTTCTTTAGGTGGAAATAGAAAAGGAAAATTAAGAACGAATATTAACTTATGGATCACAATGTTACTCTCAGGTATTTGGCATGGGGCCAATTTTACATTCGTTATTTGGGGCGCTTTACATGCGTTATATTTGTCTATCGAAAGAGTTATAGTCAAACAAAATATTATCATTCACAATAAGCAATTCAAGGCCATTATAAACAGCTTAATGGTGTTTATTCCTGTGCTTGTTGCCTGGACATTTTTTAGAGCTAAGGATATGCATGAGGCCTTATATATTGTTAAGTGCTTATTCAGTTTCCATTTCGAATTAGGGATTAAAGAACTATTAATAAGTAATGCGGTATTTTGGCTTTTTATTGGTATCATTAATGATTTTATTCTATTCAAAAGAATCAAACTCATTCGAACAAATGCACCTGTTTTTCAAGCCATATTAATAAGCTTTATAATTGCAATAATTATATTTTTTAGGGGTCCAGAACAACAATTTATTTACTTCCAATTCTAATATTATTATGCCTAAAAATAACAAAATAGAAGCGAGTAGATTAGGAATTATTATCAGTGTTATACTAACACCTATTGTTATTTATCTAGTTGGTATTTGTTTACCAAAATTGCCATCCTCTAAAATGTTACAGGATGCCTTTTGGGCCAATAAAATTTCTAGTTCAAAAAAATATGATATAGTCTTTGTTGGCGATTCAAGAATATATAGAGGTATTAATCCTTTAATCGTATCGAAAATTACATTCTCAAATACAGTTAATTTTGGTTTCAGCGCAGCAGGATTAGATTCTACCTTAATTTATTCCGCATCACAATTACTTAGTGTCGATGGGAAAAAGACCATGATTTTTGGTATTACACCAAGTGCATTTACACTTGAGGCAAGTAAAAATGAGCACTTTAAATCGCTCAAAAAAATAAGTAAAAAGGACCTTTGGATACGTAAACACCTATATCCTGAATTGGGTTTTTTTAATTCCTATAGCTTGTCAGAAATAAAAAAAGCAATGAACCATGAGGCATATTTTCAAGATTGTCAATCGGATGGCTTCATATATAGCAATAAGATTCCCTTCGACAGCACATCTGCTTTAGATGCGTATACTAGTTATTTTAAACACACATCTATCAGTCAATTACAAATATCTAAATTCCTAAATATTATCAAGCAACTCCAATTAAATGGTATAAAATGTTTTGCATTTAGAGTGCCCGTTTCCTTACCAATGAATACACTCGAAAGCCAAATATTCGATTTCGAAACATTTAAAATTCAATTAGAGTTGGCTGGTGCACATTGGATGGATATTCCTCAAAAGGGTTTTAATAGTTACGATGGCAGTCACCTTACTGGACCATCAGCCAATAAACTTTCAAGGATATTAGGAGATTCAATTCTAAATTATCATTAATTTCGCAAACATTGAAAGTCTTATTTCTTTTTGGTGGTCTTCCTCATTATTTAAATAAAGTATTAAATAAAATTAATGCTGAGCCAGCTATTGAGGTCGCAGTTATTGTCCCTTCTGGTAACAGTTTAACCTTTGGCAGTGGTGTTCACCAGAGCGATGAGGGTATTGACTTTAAAGTAATTCGATTAGTAGAATCAAAAGCCTGGTACGGTAAACCATTTTTTAAGGCATTTTATAAAACTATCCAGTCCGAAAAACCTGATATCATTGTTACAGGTTGGCCTTATTTTTTGGCATACATTCTCAATCCAATTCTTCTTTTTAAATTAAAAATAAAAGGGATAAAACTTTATGCAAGAGAAATTCCTTTCACAGTGCCCGGTTATCGTGAATCTTTTGCAGATTTTGAAAAACGATGTGTTGATAGTCAAAAAGATGAATTGATTTTTAAAAATAGAGCAGCCTTCTTTCTTTTAAAATTGATGAGAAGATATCTCTACACTACTGTTTTCAAAAAAGCATTGCTTTACACCGAACAAGGTGTAGAAATTATTAATTCCTATGGTATAAAAAAGGAAAATATTATTGTAACCTACAATTCACCAGATACTGATCAAATATTTGCTACTATAAAAGAAATAAAAGCTCAATATCCAAATATTGTAGCGAGCAGACATAGGTTGTTGCACATTGGAAGATTAGTAAAATGGAAACATGTCGATCTTCTCATTAATGCAGTAAATGCACTTAAATCTAAATATCCAGATATAGAACTTGCCATTATTGGAAAAGGTGAAGAAGAAATAAACTTAAAGAACCAAGTAAAAGCATTGCAAATTGAAGACCATGTTACTTTTTTAGGTGCTATTTATGAAGGCGAAGGACAAACCATTGAGTTTTTGAAATCAGAAGTTTATGTTTTGGCAGGCATGGGTGGTTTATCTATCAATGAAGCTATGGCACATGGACTTCCTGTCGTATGCTCGGTAGCAGATGGTACGGAAAAGGGCCTTGTATTCGAAGGTCAGAATGGCTTCTATTTTAAGGATAACAATTTAGAAAGTTTAGTATTTACAATCGAAAAAGTATTTGAATCTGATTTAAAATCAATGGGTGAAAAATCAAGAAAAGTTATTCAAGAAAAAATCAATTTACCATTTGTAGCTAGTCAGTTTATTAATGCACTTAAGCAATAAACAAAAAAAGCCACCTAGTATTTCTACTGGTGACTTTTTTTAACACTACACTATAAAACTATCTTTTGATAAACTTGGTAGCAGTTACACTACCATCGTTGTTTAATAAATTTAAGAAATAAACACCATTCTCCAATTGTTGAATATTGAATTGTATGCTTGTTCCGTTATTTGAAGTAGAATTCAATTCAACATTCTTGCCATTGATATCTGAAATACTTACTGCCGCATCTGTATCAATTGCTTCAGATAAATTGACATTTAAATAATCTGAACTTGGATTAGGGTAAACACTTACTGTTGCTATTGTTGACATTCTCAATTGAACCATATTGCTTAATTTGTAGTCGCCATTCTCATCTATCATTCTCAATTGGTAAAATATTTTAGACTGGTTAAAAGCTGCGGCGTTAATATCTGAAAATTGGTATTCGTTAAGCTCGTTGCTGTTGCCTCTTGCAGTAGCAGTTCCTACAGATTGGAAGTTAATACCGTCGAATGAACGCATTACTTCAAATTTGCTCAAGTTTTCTTCCGATGTGGTAGACCAATTTAACTTTATATTATCGTTTTCAGAAAAAACATTAAACTGGTTTAGAGTTACTGGCAAGGCTACAAGCACAACAGGAGCTAAAGGTCTGTTTGTTAGAATCATATCTAAACCAGCAGTAGACCCACTGCTTGTCTTGGCGCCTGACCAAGCAAAATTAAGTTTAAAACGTCCATTTTTAGTAAATGAAATACTTGAAGTAACAGCACTTGCACTGTTATAAGTATATGTAAAAGTTGATATCAAATTGTTAGCCGAATCTGTAGCTTCTACAACTAAATCTATACTTTTACCAGAGGCATTATTAATAACGTGCTGAAATTGAACGGTGTTAATTGATTTGCCACTAAAGTATGAAGTGGTAATATATGTGCTGGTAGATGTTGAAGCATTTAGTAATTGAGTGATTAACTCTTTACTTCCTGATAATTTATTGCTGTTACCAATAGTTACACCAGAAACTAACCAACCGCTGTCAATAAGAATTGGCATTGTGGTATTTTCAAAAGTTTGAGAGTAAGTTTGCGATTTTGCTTGGTTGCAAACAAAAAGCAATACAATGATAATTGTAAGTGTGTTTTTCATAATTAGTTTAAGTTTTAATCTTAAAGGCGTTTTAATTCTTTAAGACGGCACAAATATAAACTAGTACTTTTATACTATGTTAATAAACTAGGTATATAATTGGTCAAAAATACACAATATATTGATTTTCAGATATATAATTTTTTTTTAACAATGGGTACTTTTACACAGAACTACAGAATAAACACAAAATTGGTATTAAAACTTAGGCACAAATCAGCTAGAAAAATAAATCAACTGATGAGCCTAAAGGTAACATTTGGCTAATTATGAAATTATTTTAGACACTATTCTGAATTTTAAAAATATCAAACAATAAAAAACCCTATCTGAATAATCAGATAGGGTATAATAAATTTAAAAGGATTAATTCGTCTAAGAATTCGTTGTAATTTCTTTGTTTAAATCAAAATTTCTACAATAAAAATTAGCGACATAACTTAGTGTTAAAGGCTTAACATCCAAAGTATTGCCCATTTTATCTACAAGTACTTCAACGAAGTAATTGTAAATTGAATAGAGTTGTAATTTGAATCCTTTGGTTAAGTTAACCTCGCATACAAATAGCGATTTGTCACTCAAGATTTGCAACCTCGAGTTGTTGTTAAAAGTGTTTAATTCAAGTTGTGTAATCAGCATTAGTTTAGTTTTGGATAGTTTTAAATTCCATAACAAAAGTAAATTAATAATTACTCTAAACAAAAATATTTTAAAATTTTACAACTAATTGACAGAGTTTTCACTCTCGAAAACATTAATAATTTGATTATTAGATATTTGCATTGACTCTATAACAGCGGCATTGAAATGGTCGTTGGATTGCATGTAAGCTACAGTCTTGAAAGATTGGGCACCCATTCTTCTTTTTTCCAAAGATGCAGTAAATCCTAGATTAATGGATTCACAATTAAGGGAATTGGCTCTAACTAAAATTTGATAAAGTGCCTGTCTGTATACGCTAAATTCAAATTTACTTGTTTTATCAATTCCAATAAACATAGAATTATACACATCGCCTGATTTATAATTAAAGATAACTGCTACTTCTTTTAATTCTTGCTCTTCCTTCAAACAAATAGACAATACTTCCCAATTCTGGGATTTTGCAATGTTGTAGAATAACTTTTTAGGCAAATCAAAAGTATTAAGTTTAAAACTGTTGTTTTTGACTTCATTATACAGTTTGAACCAATGATCTGCTTGCTCAGTGGTAGGTTTCGAAATCAAATGACATTCAAAGACTGGATTAAACTTTAAAATCTGACTTCTTAAGTGGTATCTTGATTTATAGGAAAGAGTGCTAACAAACTCCTCTTCTGTTTTCCAACCTAAATTACTGTGAGTATTACGTTCAGGCATTTGAGTTTTAAAATAACCATTGCCGAGCATCATTTTATCCAATTCTGCATTACCATCGTCAAAGTCTCTTAACATTATAGAACTGGCATTGTACTTTTTCATGAGAGAAGAGGCCATCCAATACATCTCATTAAATGCTTGCTTTTTATGGCTACTTTTTTCATTTACGAAAACATGATTACCCTCCGTCAAAAGAGAACCTGTCATCACCATTTTTGATGTTAAGTAATAAGGGTCGCTTGTTTTTCTGATCATTTCTATTTTATGTGATATGGTTTCATGCGAAAGCATATCATCTTTACAGAGTGCGGTGGTGAAAAAAGTGGCTAAAACAACATTCTTATTTTTATCTCTAATTATCAAATAATCAAATTCCCAATTGTCTTGAGCCAATTTATTGTTTCTAAAAGTGTCTTCTAAAAATAATAAACCAATGTAGTCAAAGCTACCTTTGCCTTCGAATATTCTATTCCATTCAGTTTTGTCAATTTCAGTAATTGTTTGATATTTCTCTAGAATCAAATTAGAAGGCTTAAGAATAGGTTGGAATGTATCCTCATTATTCGTTTCACCTGGAATATCAATTTTAAATGCTTTATAAATTTGATCTCTAGAAATATTTTGTTCTAACAAAACTTCATCAAAATGACGTGCCATTGAAGTTATCATTCCTTCAATTTGTTTGAAAGTATGCAACCGAGTGATCGTAAATCTTACACCAGTATTTTTCATCGGAACTGCGGGAAAAGCACCAAGATTTGTGTAATATCCATCATCAAGCATTTTCTTTATCAATTGGTAACCTACCTTAGGCAAACAAACCCCTATAAAGAAAACCGGAGAATTTAATTCCTTAATAAGCGGTAAACCCACTTTCTTAATCATTAAATTAGCATATTTGATATTTTCTTGAAGGTCCTCTTGCATTTTAATGATATCTTTTGATAAGTGAATATCTGCCGCAGCTAATGCAGCACCCAAAGCCGCTGGCTGCATAGGTCCGGAGGTAATCATGGGTCCACCACACGTTCTAACCAAACTCGCCATCTTTTCATTTGGAAAAATCATAGCACCACCCCCACTAGCAAAAGCTTTATTTAGACTGGTTGTTAAAACCATTCTTTCATGCAAATCGTGATTTTGAAGTACAAATCCTCTACCATTTTTTCCAAAACAACTCATTCCATGCGCATCATCAACATAAAAATGAAACTTTGGAAACTTATCTAACAATTCATAAATAGCATCTATAGGACTACCATCGCCATACATCGAATAAATACCATCAGCCATATACCACACCTTTTCGTATTTTTTGCTGAGTTGAATAATTCTTTCTTCTAACAAATCCATTCTATTATGTCTTAATAATTCAATATGAATTCCTTTAGGTTTTAATAAAGTGGTTGCGGTTTGAATAGAGCTATGCACTTGGTGATCTAAAATAACAGCATCTTTTTCACCTATAATTACTGGTATTGTTGAAATGTGACCCAAAGTTGTTGTAGGAGTTACTACACAATAACCACCAAACAAAGCATTCAATTTTTTTTCCAGTTGCTCATAGTGAATGGATGAAAGATAGGCTCTTGAAGCGGAAAATTGGGTACCATAACCTTCTAGGGCTTTGATTGCACCCGCTTTTAAACGGGGATCAAATTCTAAGCCTAAATAACTACAAGAACTAAAATTAACAAGTTCCTTATCATTAATTTTCAGCATGTTGCCTTCTAAGATTTCGTTCGAAACATTTAGATGAAGAATACCGCTGTTCTTACCATCAGTAATCACATCATTGATGGTAGTAATAAAATTGTTCATAACTTATGGATAATTAATAATTAGTACAAAGATGGGGGTTTATAACCAATAAACAAATAGTTTTCAACATTTTTTAGTACTTTTTTACCAATCATTTATGTTTTTTTAACGTAAGAATATGAAAATAAACAAATTAAAGGTCAAAAAAATTTTATGAATTGTAATTGACTGTTTTATATGGCTTTAATTAATTTTTTACGTCACTTTTGAAATGTTATTATCTACAAAATATACAAATAGGCAAAAAGCATAATAGCCGCAAAAACTAGTATTAAAATACTAGTTTTTAACATACTTTTTTTGCTAAATAGCTCATTTAATTGTTTTTACAAATTAATATATTAATTGTTTTCATTATTAATACTACCAACAAACCTGTCAAATTCCAAATTGTTAATAAAATGTTACTGCATTACAAGCCACATAAAAAGAAATATTTACCCTTATCTGAAAAAAGGCAATAAAAGTCATTTTATTCCTACATTTGCAATCAATACAGCAAATAGTAAAATGACCAAAGCTATGGAAATTTATGAAAATCAACAGATTAAGATGGAAATTATAGATGGCATCTTATTTGCCAACTACAAGGCAGGGCTGAAAATTACCTTAAGCGATGCCAAAAATATCGTTAGTGAGAGGTTAAATCTTTTAAATGGAAAAGTTTTACCTACACTTGTTATAGATGGAGGTGTTGTTAGTATGGACAAGGCCGCTCGGGACTATTTTTCCTCTATAGAAGGGACAAGTGGTCTTAAATCTGTTGCAATTGTAGAAAATTCATTTTTTAGCAAAATGCTAATTAATTTTTTTATGAGAATTACAAACACCTCGATAAAAGTCAAGGCCTTCAGTAACGCCAATGAAGCATTAGATTGGCTTAAGAAGGATATTTAAAAACTATCTAAGTTTTAAACTGTATTGAAAGACCTAAATAATTATGAATTCGATGAGCGCTTCATGCAGCTCGAAGATGTATTGCTGGCGTATTCCCATGGCGATTTTTCCAAAAAACTTCCGATCTCCGATAAATTAGACCCGATTGATACGGTGATGTCAGGAATTAATATGTTAGGTGAGGAGCTTGAAGAAACAACGATTAAAAGAGATTTCTTTAACTCAGCGTTTCATTCAATTACCGATAGTCTAGTTGTAATTAATAATTCAGGTATTATTATCGATCTTAATGAAAGTTTTATTTGTTTACTTGAATTGCAAAAGGAAGATATAATTGGTAAAAACTTAACGACTTTCTTGAAGTTTAAAAGTTTTGAAAAGACCATTCAATCACTTTACAAAAATCAAAAAACGATTGACTTTGAATCAGAAATTCAAACGTCATTAGACAAGAAAATCATGGTTGAGTGCCATGTTTCAGTTATTGATAATAACAAATGCCATTCATTGGTTAAAATCCATGATTTAACATATAAAATCCAACAAGAAGCGTCCCGTATTGCAACAATTATTAAAACACAGGAGGAAGAAAGAAATAGAGTAGCATCAGACTTACATGATAGTATAGGTCAGCAAATATCAGCTCTTAAATTTTATTTCGACTCTATACAAAAGCAAAAAGATGATAAGCTGAGAACCGTGTTGTTAAAAAAGACAGAATCATTAATTGACAATGTTGCAGATGAGATTAGGAACATTTGTTTTCAATTAATGCCGAGATCTGTTGAAAAATTTGGGTTGTCAGATTCAATCAAACAATTGGCTGATATTATTCAGTTTAGCACTGGTATTCATTTTGATTTAAAATTGGTGGAATCGAAAATTAAAATCGATTCAAATATTTCAATGTCTGTATATCGAATTATTCAAGAGTTTGTGAATAATTCAATAAAACATGCAAAATGTAAAAATATTAAGATCAATTTCGAAGTTAAACCTAAAATTTTAACCTTAACGATGATTGACGACGGGGTAGGATTTGGAGAATCTTCTAGTAAACGAAAAGGGAATGGCCTGGATAACATAAATTTAAGAGTAAAATACTTGAACGGAGAAGTCGAATTTATTTCAGAAAAAGATAAGGGTGTTATATTGAATATTAGCATACCTTTGAACAGTTAACATTATGCAAAAACTAGTTAAAATATTAATCGTAGATGACCATCCCATGATTAGAGATGGTTTAAAAACCATGCTTGAAATTGGATGTGATGACATGGTTTTCAAGGTATTTGATTGCGACAATACAGAAGAAGCAGTTGAATTTCTTAAAAATGAAAAAATGAAAGTGGCCTTGGTTGACTATCAATTAATTGATTTAGATGGTGCTTTAGTAACCGCTGCTCTGATGGAAGTGAATCCTAAAATTAATATTTTAGGTATTTCAAACTACAATGAAATCAACCACATTCATGATATGCTTAAAGCAGGTGCCAGAGGCTATACCTTAAAAAATATTTCATCAGAAAATTTATTTAATGGTATCAAAATATTATTGAATGGTGGTACCTTCTTTTCTCCCGAAGTTGCGCATCTTCTAGCTAATCAATACTACAAAAAGCTAACGGAAAAATCAGGTAAAAAGAAAGGTCCTAATTTTATTAGTAATTCAGATCAATTAGATGGTAATGAGCTTTTAGATAGATTATCCAAAAGAGAAATTGAAATTCTAACTTGTATTGCCAATGAAATGACCAATGAAGAAATCGCTGTTAAACTAGAATTGAGTAAAAGAACTGTCGATAACCACCGTCAAAATATGCTTAATAAATTAAAAGTTAAAAATTCTATGGGATTATTGCTCATAGCAATGAAGGCTGGTTTATTAGAGTATAAAAAATAGATCTTATACCTTAATATCTGTAATTATTTTAAAATAGTTTTATGCCTATTTGTCATAAAACTATTTTTGCATCAATATTGTTATTAAATTAAATGTCATGAATAAATCAAATGAATTTCAAAAATATGCCACAGGGCATTTAGGCATTAATAGCCTTACTCTCGATCGTTATATTCAAAATGCAACACCACAAGTCATAACGAATCTAACCCCAAATATTATAGAAGAAAGACCTCTTAACATAGCCGCTATGGACATTTTTTCAAGATTAATGATGGATAGAATTATTTTTCTTGGTGTTCCTATTAACGACGAAGTTGCTAACATTGTGATGGGTCAACTGTTATTTTTAGAAAGCACTAACCCAAATAGAGATATCCAAATTTATATCAATAGTCCTGGAGGTAGTGTATACGCTGGTTTAGGTATCTATGATACAATGCAGTTTATTACTAGTAATGTAGCCACTATTTGCACCGGTATTGCTGCAAGTATGGCCGCTGTTTTGATGTGTGCTGGTGAAAAAGGAAAAAGAACAGCCCTTAAACACAGCCGTGTAATGATTCACCAACCATTGGGAGGTGTTCAAGGCCAGGCTACTGAAATTGAAATAACTTACAGAGAAATTTCAAAGTTAAAAACTGAGTTATATGATATCATTGCCCACCACAGCGGACAGCCATTTGAAAAAGTTGAAAAAGACAGTGATAGAGATTACTGGATGACTTCTGAGGAGGCAAAAGCATACGGAATGGTTGATGAAATCCTTTTGCGTAGCAAAGACAAAGTAAAATAATGGCAAGTAAAAAATCAGGTTCTTTTTGTTCTTTTTGTGGTAAACCTAAAGAAGAAGCCACCATGCTAATTTCTGGCATTGAGGCTAATATATGTGACGCGTGCGTTGAGCAGGCTTCCAAGATTGTAGATGTTGAATTAGGTGGAGTGGCCAAAAAAAGAAATTCAAAAGAAAGTGATTTTAAAATTAGCTTACCTAAACCACATGAGATAAAAAAGCATTTGGATGAATATGTAATCGGTCAAGATGAAGCCAAAAAAGTATTGGCTGTAGCTGTTTACAATCACTACAAAAGGGTGATGCACAATCCCAAAAACGAAGGCATTGAGATTGAAAAATCAAATGTTTTAATGGTTGGAGAAACTGGTACTGGTAAAACACTACTTGTTAGAACCTTAGCCAAAGCTTTGAAAGTTCCTTTTTGTATTGCAGATGCTACTGTTCTTACTGAAGCAGGCTATGTTGGAGAAGATGTTGAAAGCGTAATTTCAAGGTTGTACCAAGCCTCAGATTACGATTTAGAAGCAACTCAACGCGGTATTGTTTATATTGATGAGATTGATAAAATTGCCCGTAAAGGCGATAATCCCTCAATTAGTCGCGATGTAAGTGGCGAAGGTGTTCAACAAGGTCTTCTTAAACTATTGGAAGGTACTGTGGCCAATATTGCGCCTGAAGGTGGAAGAAAGCACCCGGATCAGAAATTTGTTAAAATTGATACCCGAAATATTCTCTTTATTTGTGGTGGCGCTTTTAATGGTATTGAAAAATTAATTGCTCGCAGACTCAATAATTCATCTGTTGGCTTCTTAACACAAGGAAAAGAAAGAATTAACGATATTAATTTAATCGAACAAATCGCACCTACTGATTTAAAAAGCTTTGGATTAATTCCGGAAATTATAGGAAGAATGCCAATGATTACTTTTTTACAACCTTTAGATAGAGATGCTTTAAAGAATATTCTAATTAAACCTAAAAATGCTTTGTTAAAGCAATATATCAAGTTAATGGAACTTGAAGGCATTGTGCTTGACTTTGATAAAAAGGCCATAGAGCTAATCGTAAGCAAAGCTGTCGAATTTAAATTAGGAGCCCGTGGTCTTCGAACCATTTGCGAAAAGCTAATGCTAGATGTTATGTTTGATGCACCATCAAAGAATGAGAAAGCAATTACTATAACCGCTGATATGGTAGTCGAAAAATTAGCCGATTTAGATGCTTCAAAGGCCGCATAAATCTAACTTAAGGGCCTGAAAATTCAGGCCCTTATTTATTACATTACCCTTCTTTTATCTTACCTTTGCAGGATAATAATTTCCTGTGACTTTCGACCAACTCAATATAAGTAAACCGCTTCTTAATGCCTTAAATGACCTTGGATTTGACCATCCAACACCTATTCAAGCGCAAATTTTTCCAGTTATTATGTCTGGAAAAGATGTGGTAGGTATTGCACAAACAGGCACAGGTAAAACATTTGCCTACTTGTTACCATTGCTTAGACAATTAAAATATTCCGAGCAACAACATCCTCGAATTTTAATTTTAGTGCCTACCAGGGAGCTTGTTTTGCAAGTTGCAGATGAAATTGGTAAACTTACGGCTTATATGTCAATTAGGGTAACAGGAATATATGGTGGCGTTAATATAAATACCCAAAAAACAGCCGTATTTAAAGGATTAGATATCTTAGTTGCTACGCCAGGCAGACTGCTAGATTTAGCGCTGAACGGGGTATTAAGATTTAAAACAATTCAAACCCTTGTTATCGATGAAATGGATGAAATGCTGACACTTGGATTCCGATCGCAACTTACCCGAATTATGGATTTATTGCCACCAAAAAGGCAAAATCTATTGTTCTCAGCAACGAATTCTCCAGATATAGAAACACTCATTGCTACTTTCTTCAACCACCCAGTTAAAATTGAAATAGCTGCTTCAGGAACCCCCCTTTTACAGATTATTCAAAAAGGGTATAAAGTTCCAAATTTTCATACAAAAATCAATTTCCTTACTTACCTTTTAAAGGATAAGACCGCATTTAATAAGGTTTTAGTATTTGTTAGTACTAAGAAAATTGCGGACATGGTATATGAATTACTTAAACCTAAATTTATTGGTGAAATCGATGTTATGCATGCCAATAAATCACAAAATTACAGATTAAATGCGATTAAGTTTTTTGATGAAGGAGAATTTAGAATATTAATTGCAACGGATATTATAGCAAGAGGTTTGGATATTAAAGATATCAGCCATGTCATTAATTTTGACATACCCCAAGAGCCCGAAGATTATATGCACCGCATTGGTAGAACAGGGAGAGCTCAAAAAGCTGGGGATTCAATTACTTTTATTATGGATTCTGATCAAGGCTATCAAAAGGCAATTGAAAAACTGATGGCTACCAATATTCCCATGGAAGTGATGCCAGAAGAAGTTGTTATTTCAAAACTATTATTGGAAGAAGAACTACCACAAAAACCTGAGAAAGATTATTTGAAAGATGTCAGAAAAAAAGTGGTAAAAAGTACTGCATTTCAGCAGAAAAGTGCAAAAAATAGTAAGGTTAATCTCGGAGGTTCATATAAGCGTACTATCAAGGCAAAATACAAAAAACCTAAGAGTAAAGGGAATAACTAAAATTATAAATATTTAGCCATTTCCTTTTGCAAAAACCTTGCTTCTTCGGCTGCCTTATCTGCATAATCAATCCCATTTGACGCATACAAGATACTGCGACTGGCATTAATTAACAATCCACCATCAGCATTGGCTGCATTGGTGCAAACATCGGCCACACTTCCTCCTTGTGCGCCAACACCCGGCACCAATAAAAAATGATTAGGCACTATGGTTCTGATATGCTTCAGATCACTAGCCTTGGTGGCACCTGTTACAAACATCAAATTATCTGTTGTTCCCCATTCACTTACTGTTTCAATTACCTGTTCATAAAGGTATTTACCATTAACCTTAAGACTTTGAAAATCTTTACTGCCAACATTGCTTGTTAAACCTAAACAAATGACCCATTTACCTTTAAATTCAAAAAATGGTTTTAATGAGTCTTCACCCATATATGGCGCAACCGTAATGGCGTCAAAATCCATATTTTCGAAAAAAGCGCGGGCATACATGCTGCTAGTGTTGCCAATATCTCCGCGTTTAGCATCGGCAATGGTTAAACATTCTGATGGAATACTATTTAGAGTAGCCTCCATACATTCCCAACCTTTTGCACCATATTGCTCATAAAAGGCTGTATTAATTTTGTAACAAACGGCATAACGCTTTGTGGAATCAATAATAGCCCTATTAAACTTCAACATTCCATCCATGCTTCGTTCAATATCAACAGGTAACTTGTTCATATCTGTATCTAATCCAACACAAAGCATGCTTTTTTTAATTTGTATTTGCTCAATTAATTCTAACCTATTCATAAAAATATTTGCAAAAATGCAATAAAAATTAATCATACTTAAAAAAATGATTAATTTCGAAACCTTTATGAAGCAAGTATTTTTAGTAATTTGTTTTTTGGCCCTCGCCCTGACATTAAAATCTCAAGGCAACAGTTCGGATAAAGGGAATTTTTCTGGTAATTTTCAAAGCAACACGCAACTTTATGATAGAGACAATAAGATAGGAGCCAATACAGAAGTCTATAATAAATATAAAAGCAGCGTAGATGCTTGGTTAATGCTCAACTACGGCATTAAGGGTTATAATTTTTCGCTGCGTTATGACATGTATAATAACTCACCATTGCTCAATCCCCAAGGTGTATACAATAAACAAGGTGTTGGTTTTTGGCAAGCCTCAAAAGATATTGGTGGACTAAATATTACGGCAGGTTATTTTTATGATCAATTTGCTAGTGGCATAATTTTTCGAGCATTTGAAGACCGTTTAATAGGTATCGACTTTGCAATACAAGGATTAAGAATCAAATACAATTACAAAAATTTAGCAATTAAAGCATTTGCTGGTCAACAAAAAGGTAATATTTTTAGTGGCGATAGATTTTCTGTTTCCCCAGAAGCCATTAAAGGAGCAAATGCCCAATATAATTTCAGAATAAATGAGAAAGTAGCAATTGAAATTGGATCATCTGTTGTAAATCGAGCACTGGATCAAACTACAATGAATGCTGTTGTGGCAGCAATTAATTCTCAGCCATTGGCAACACGTTTTATTCCCAAATATAACACCTATTCTGCCAATGGTTATGGCAGTATTGGCTATAAGGATTTAAGATTGTCAAGTGAATATGTGTATAAAACACGCGAAGCAATTAAGAATCAAAACGGCGATTTATTAATTAATAAATCTGGCACTGTTTTATTTACATCATTGGGCTATTCAAAAGCTAATTTAGGCAGGAAAAAACAATTCTCGTTTGGAGCCAATTTTCAATATAAGCGAATTGAAAACTATAGTTTTCGAACCTCCCCATTTGAAATTCTTAACAATGGAAGCATTTCTTATTTGCCTTCAATTACCAAACAAAACACCTACCGTTTGTTAGCGCGATATAATGCCGTAACACAAGTATTAGGCGAAGAGGCCTATCAAGCTGATTGGTTGATTACACCTAGAAGAGGGACTACTTTTGCTTTCAATATTTCGCAAGTAAAAAGCTTAGCAGCAAATGGTGATGGCAAAGGGAATGCTAAGAAATTATTTCATGAATTATATGGCGAAGTTCAGCATAAATTTTCTAAAAAATTCAAAGCTAAAATAGGATTGCAATCAATTTTCTATGATCAGCAGCGTTATGAACAAAAGGATAGTACTTATCCGACTGTTAAAACATTAACACCTTTTATGGAACTAACTTATAAATTCACAAAGAAAACTTCTTTGAGAGTGGAGAGTCAGTATCTTGAGACAGGGCAAGATTTAGGCAGTTTTATCAACGGCATAATAGAATTAAATCATGCGCCACATTGGAGCGTAAGTGTTGGAGATATGGTAAATGTTAAGCCACATCGTTCTTCATCTAGCACTATTCCCTCAGAAATCATACATTACTACAGTGGTTTTCTTGGCTACACGGATGGGCCAACTGTCTTAACAATTGCCTATATTAAACAAGTACAAGGTGTTAATTGTACGGGCGGTATTTGTAGAGTTGAGCCTGCATTTAGTGGCGTTCGCTTAACATTAAGCAGTAGTTTCTAAAACCATTGTAATGAAATCGTTAAATTTATACTATTCTTCTGTTTTCGAAGTTGTAAGTATAAAATTTCACTAAATGAAAATACATTCAAGTTATGCCTTAATGCTTATTTTTTTGTTTGCTTTTGTTACTTGTAAAAAAGATAAAAAGACAATCAAGGAGGCCCATTTCTCTTATTTGATAACCCTTTCCAAAGATTTAACATTAAAACGAGTTGAGAACCTTATTTCCAATGAATTGAATTATGTGAAAGTATTTGATTATTTCAAAGATTCTATAGTTGTTACCCAAAATTTTATTCAAAATAATTTTCTTATAAAAAGTACATATTTTCTTAATAACAAAGGATTAGCAGCAACTTGCGTAGACAGTATTTTTTCTTTTTCTCAATTAACTCAAGTATCAACTTATGAGTTTAAATACGACAATGATGATTACAAAACAAGTTCTGTTAAAGCTTGGAAAATATATAAAAACGGCAATTTTGATTATTCAGGAATTGACTCTGTTAATTTTAATATTGAAAGTGGAAATACTATATCAGACTATGGATCTTCATTAGATTGTTCCTTTTTTTACGATTTCAACTCCCTTGAAAACAAAATAGATATTAATACATTTTTGGGCACTTTTAATGGAAGAATGAATAAAAATCTAATAATTGCCTACCATTCAAACTGCCACTCATCTTCAGGAACAACGCCTGCTTCTAGTAATTATGAATATATTTTAAACGATTCTAATATGGTAGTTCAAAAAATTGATAATTACATATCTTCTCAGCACAAAGGAGATCAAATAAATAATGAAAAAAGAATATCAGATTTTCACTATTTTTTTAAATAACAAGTTTGCTATTTAAGGTTTGAAAACTAAAAATCAATAGAATTATTCAATTGACAGCTTTAGACAAAAAAAAATTAAAACATAAAGTTTAATTCAATGTTAATCAAATATTCAATTTACAATTTATGGTCCTCCATATTCGGAGGCTTTGTTTAGTTAGCAATTTCGTTTAAAATTGTATCTTTGAACTACCTATCATGAACTACAATTGTATACTTTACCAAAAAGAAGGAACTACCCTGACTATTACCTTAAATCGACCGGATGTTTTTAATGCGTTTAACGACGAGCAAAGTTATGAATTACAGGATGCCCTTAAAGCTGCAAAAAGAGATGATGAGGTTAGAGTTGTTATTTTAACAGGGGCAGGCAAAGCATTTTGCAGTGGGCAAGATTTAAAGGCCATTGCTGGTGCTGAAAAGCGCTCATTTATTGAGTCTCTACATAAACGCTATAATCCAATTATTAGAGAGATGCGCAATATGCCGAAACCCATTATTTGTAAACTAAATGGAGTTGCTGCAGGTGCTGGTTGCAGTTTGGCTTTGGCATCAGACTTTATCATAGCTTCTGAAAATGCTAGTCTCATTGAAGTTTTTATCAATGTTGGATTAGTTTTGGACAGTGGTTCCTCATTCTTCTTGCCGCGATTAGTAGGCAGTGCACGCGCATTTGAATTAAGCACTATGGGAAGCAAGGTTACAGCTTCTCAAGCCTATGAATGGGGCATGATTAACCGCTGTGTTGCTGTTGATAAATTAGATGAAGAAACAAAACTCATAAGTGATTACTATGCCAATGCGCCGACAAAAGCAATTGGATTAATGAAAAAAATGCTCAATAAGTCCTTTAACAGTGATTTAGAAACGATGTTAGAATATGAGGCATATTGTCAGGAAACAGCTGGCAGTAGTGCTGATAATAAAGAAGGAGTAGCAGCTTTTAACGAAAAAAGAAAACCTCAATTTAAAGGACAATAAAATCTGCAAAAATGCAAACAAACCATTTCAAATATATACTCTTGAGTTTCTTGCTTTCAATTATTAATTTAATTGACTTAAAAGCTCAAAATACACCAGTTGAAATATGTGGCTATCAAGCTGAAATTGATAAAATTATTCAAAGACAACCCAATTTTATAGCCATACAGAATGATTGGTATAGAAAGGCTTATGAAGCTTATTTAGAATCTCAAAGCACAAAAAGAAATATTGTTGCAGACACTATATTGTATGAAATTCCAGTTGTTTTTCATGTTATTTATAACACCGTGAGCCAAAATGTATCTAATGCATTAATATTAAGCCAATTAAATGAATTAAATCTCGACTTTAGAAAATTGAATGCTGATACTTCAAGAATCCGCTCAATATTTAAACCGCTTGCTGCAGATATAAGAATTAGATTTAAACTGGCCGATATTGATCCAAATGGCAATGCTACTTCGGGTATTAATAGAATTAATTCAAGTGTAAGCACATTTGCAACCAATATTTATGGTAATTACAACGAGGATATGAAAATTTCAAGCAATGGCGGGCAAACAGCATGGAACCCTTCGAAATATTTAAACATTTGGATTTGTAATATGGAATATCCAAATTATATTGGTATCACTTATGGTTTTGCTACACCGCCAACAGGTTCGCCAAACTGGGCACAATTCCAAAATGCCACTAAGGACAGCAGTGATCCAAAAAGCGGTGTTGTTCTGCATTATAAACTAATAGGGAAGAACAATTCCCTTGCACCAGCTAACTACAAGGAAGGCAACACTGCAACTCACGAGGTAGGACATTACCTTGGCTTAAGACATATTTGGGGCGATGCCAATAATCCAAACTCACAAGGTTGTAATGTTGATGATGGAATTTTTGACACTCCAAATGCAAGAGATAAAAATTATTCATGTAATCCAAATACGAATACTTGTATTGATGCTGTAGATGACAAACCAGATATGACTGAAAATTACATGGATTATGCCTTAGATGGCTGCGCTGCGATGTTTACAAGAGAGCAAGGGTTTATGATGCGTTATGTGCTTAATAATTTCAGAACAGGTTTACCAATTCGCACCATAAAATTTGACACTTTAGTGGAGTTTCCTCAAAAATTGGTGAGTATTTATCCAATTCCTACAAAAGCAAATGGTATCTTAAACATTCTTGTGAATTCTAATGATAACAATGAAAAATTTATGGCGACTTTGTTTGACAACAATGGTAAGGAAATTTTCAAAAAAGAATTACAAGCCAATCAAAAAACTGAGCTTAATACGGCCAACTATGCTGTGGGAGTATATTTTATTATCGTTAAGGATGAACAAGGAAGTATTTTTAAAAAAGAAAAAGTAATCCTTAATCTCTAAGCGGTTAAGATGCCATTCTATTCCAAGGGATGCCAGCTAAAATCAAAACCAAGGCTATTCCAAAATAAATTAAACTAGTACGCATTAATTTATCTGCTTCCAAAGTTTTCTTAATCTTGGAATATCCGATGTGAACAAGCACCAAAGCAATTAACATTAATACAAGATGTTCAACTGCAATTTTTCTCAATTCAGCATTTTTCATAACAGCGCCAACCCCATTATTAAATGCAGAAATACCATAGCCACTGTATTTAAAATATAGCAAAAGTCCAATTAATAGTTGAATATCACAGCTAATCATTAAAAATATTGCTGGTAGTTTGTCCTTTTTAGTAAGCGTTACTTTTTGGTTTATTATTGGCAATACCATGGCGAAAATTCCCGCTAATAATACCACCCATCTGATATAAGAATGTGTACTTTGTAAAAACTGTTGCATATCTAATTTATTTGAAGCAAAATTAGCAAATAAGTTTAATAACCTTGTATAAAATGAATTATTTTAAGCTATTTTGAATGCATTACTTTGATAGTATTCACAATAGAATCTATGGATATATCCTCTAATTCAAATAATTTCCGCATACTGCCATGCGTTACAAAATGATCTTGAATTGCCATAATTTTTAACTGACCTTTATAATTATTTTCTGTAGCGCTTAGTGCGATAGTACTACCAAAACCGCCTAGTTTTTGCCCTTCTTCCACCACTATAATTTTCGAAAAACTTATAAATATTTTCTCAAGGGTTAGTTTATCTAAAGGTTTTATAAATTTAAAATCATAATGAGCAACACTTATCTCTGAATCAATGTGTAAGATGGCATTGGTGCATTCTTTGGCTATGGTGCCATGGCTGATAATACAAATCTCATGGCCTTCTTTAAGGCATTCTGCTAAGCCAATAGGTAGGGGATTAAAACTTATTGGAAGCACATTTAAATCGGCATGACCTCTTGGATATCTTATCACTGTTGGGGACTTAACATTCTCTATAGCCATCTCCATAGCCCGCACTAAATCATTTTCATTTCTCGGAGATACAATCACTAAATTAGGTACTGTTTGTAAAAAAGAAATATCAAAAACTCCATGGTGGGTGGGACCATCTTCACCGACGAGACCGGCTCTATCGACTGCAAAAATAACTGGCAAGTTTTGTAAGGCTACATCGTGTATTAATTGGTCATAGCCACGCTGTAAAAACGTAGAATAAATACAACAAAAAGGTCGCATTCCAGAAGCCGCTAAACCAGCGGAAAAGGTAACTGCATGTTGTTCTGCAATTCCAACATCGAATACCCTATCCGGAAATTTTTGCTGCATGAAATGCAAAGAACTACCTGAAATCATGGCAGGCGTTATTGCCACGATCTTATCATTTCTCTCAGCCAATGATAATAAGTGTTTCCCAAAAATATCCTGATATTTTGAAAGGCCAGAGTTAACAACTAAACTTTTTCCAGATAATTTGTCAAATTGCGAAGTACTGTGCCACTTTGTTTGTTCTTCCTCCGCTGGCTTATAACCTTTACCCTTAGTCGTTTTTACATGAATTATTTTAGGCGAATTAATTGTTTTTACTTGCTTAAAAACTGATATCAGTTCCTCTAAATTATGACCATCAATTGGTCCAAAATATTGAAATCCAAAATCAGTAAAAAGATTGTCTTTCTTAAAATCCAATAGCTCCAAGTACTCACCCAATGCGCCTTGACTTGGATCAATTCCAATATGATTATCATTAAGGACAATGGTAATATTTGTATTAGATATAGCCGCATTATTAAGTCCCTCAAATGCTTGCCCAGCGCTAAGAGCACCGTCTCCAATAATGGCGATATTTTGTCTTTCTATGTCTTGAATTTTTGCTGCCACTGCATAGCCAAGCGCTGCCGAAATAGCTGTTGAGGAGTGTCCAGTTCCAAAGGCGTCATGCACACTTTCGGTCATTTTTGGAAACCCACTGATTCCATTTAATTGTCGGATATGGTTGAAAGCTTCTTTTCTACCTGTTAAAATTTTATGAGCGTAAGCCTGATGGCCAACGTCCCATATCATTTTATCATTAGGAGAATTAAAAATATAGTGCAATGCTATAGTTAGCTCAATTACGCCGAGGTTTGCTGCAAAATGACCTCCTTGTTCGGCAATTTTTTCAATCAGAAAATGTCTTAAATAGGAGGCATAGTCTACTAGTTCGTTTTGTGGTAGCTGTTTAAGTAATCCTGGAGAATCAATGCCTTCAAAAGTGTTATTCACTCTGCAAAGTTAAAAGATTTTTAGTCAACGCTATTTTTAATTTTAAAACTAACTTAAGGCTAACATTTGGCGTTTAAAATAAAGTAAAACCAATGCGAAAGCCCATTCTTACTGCAAAATAATAACCCTTCCAATTTGCTTGGACAAATCGCTTATCCTCAAATTTTGATTTTGAATCATCTGCTAAATCTACTTGTGTAAAAGCAGTGTTCTGAGAATTATATAAAATTGACCTAGTACCTACGCCAACGCCCCAAAAACCTGTTACAAACAAGTGAGATTTCCAATTGTAAATATTACCCTTCATATTCAACAATATCTCCATTCTTGTAATCTCAGGTTTGACTAAAACTTGAGTTTTAAGGTTGTTAATGGTTACATTAATCTGTTCAATATTGGTCGTAAAGTTGCCATATAAAAATTGAAAGCCAAAACCCTGACTTTCGCATTTTTTATCATAGCTACTAATTTTATTTTCCATGAAATATATGCCATAGCTATAATCTGTTCCCGTTAAATTTTTCCATCCCGTATTGATAGAAGGTAAATTTTCTATTACTTTTCCTCCAATAAATCTGTTTTTTGGGTCAAATCCAAAGAAAGTGTTCATTCTAAATTCATGAATTACCTTTCCCGTTCTTAACTCAACAGACACAGGTAAGAACTTAAAGAAATTGCCTTGTCCTTTGGTATTCATACCTGCTAATGGATTAAAAGCTAGGGCTAAATTTACACCTCTTTTACCCCCAGCATAACTAGTTTTTCTCGCCTTTTTCTTATCTTCCTTTAATTTCTTTTCTTGCTCTTCTTGCTCACGTTTTTGAATTTTTTTAACTTCTCCTTCAGCTTTTGAACAATCAAATTCTGGAGCCATTGCTTTACAATAAATTAAATAGTTTTTAATTTGTTCAGAACTCATTATCGATAATTTATCCTGCATTAATTGCATCGCTTTTCTTAAATATGGTTTATCTATATCATTGTTGAAGGCAATTTTTGCAAAAAGCATAGAAAAATCGAGCGATACCCCGATTCCGTTGCTATAACCATTATCGGCAATTTTTAAGGCATTTAAGTTATCGTTCAAACCTAGAGCGGCATTTACACCCCTTATCAAATCCGTTTCATTTGAAGGCTTTTTTTCAATTAAATCCTTCATCAGTTTTTTCATATATTCTATATTCAAATCCTTATCGGCACTTGTAATTGATTTATAATTTTCGAGCGTAAGGACATAGTTATAATAGGCTTTGCGATTGTCTTTAGCGCAAGCGTAATAAATAGCCAAATATGAATGTAGAAAGAACAAATTTTTACTGCTAATATTAGATTCATCTTTTTCAATAGAAGCCACTTCATTAGAAGTAAGATAGTCAAAATAGTTACAGCTATAACCAAAATTATAGAGCGCAGAAAACTTAATAAAAAGATTGTAATAATACATTTCATAAAAACTTTCATCAATATTTGTAACAAACCCTTTCAAATCAGATTTAGAAATATAATCTGGCGTTAATCTCATAAAAAAGTAATTATCTATATTTTCCATAATATTTTTATGAGTTGTTATATTCTTTAATTCTGCAGAATTTAAACCATCATAATGATAATCTACCCAATTACTATAAATCAAACTTAGAATGTAACGGTAGACATTTTCTTTAGCTGGATATTTGATCATTAAATGCTCATATAAACCAACCAGAGAATCCATGGTATTGATTTTTGTATCTTCACTCGACTCCTCAAACAAATCATCCAAATCGATTTCATTTCTGATACTTTTAATCATATTCCAACCTAATATTCTTGAATTTTCCTCGCTTAATGATTCTAAGAAGGTATTTGAATAAAGTTTAAAAGGAGCCAAATTGGTTAGATAAATCATTTCATTTTGATTAGACTGCATCGCAATTAGACCGAAATTTTTAAGAAAATATTCTTTTTTTACTTTACTTGTATATGCGCCGTTTTCAGTATGTTCTATTATTAATATTCTCTCATCTTTACCATTAAAAACCATGGTCTTATAATATCCCGAGGCTTTTATAGATTTGCCTGAAATTGGATCATTGTAGGTCCACTCGGTCGTCTGATAACTTTCACTTGGCACTTGATAATAAGTTTGAGACGCCGACAATGCTGTGTATTCTTCGTTGATTACCTTTTCCAAGAATACGCCTTTCTCAATGGTATACTTACTATAACCTTTTAATATCGCCTTATTCCCACTAAAATTAATAAAATAAGCGTAATCTTCAATGATTCCTTGTCCTCCGCTTTTATAATAAATAACCTTATAAGTGATAGTTCCATCGGTTTCAATTCTTGGCTGATATTTTACTTCCTTATTTTTAAAATTATTAACCGCAATACTTACAATATCATCCGTCATTGCTTTTACCTCAGAGGCATACAACTTTTTAGTATGATTTACCTTGGGGATAATAAAATTAACAGCGCTCTCCTGCGCAAAAAGAGAAACAAAACTACTTATATAAATAAGGATGATAAGTCTTTTCATTTTTCAAAAATGAACTATTTCCATCTACTGCACAATAGTACAGATGGGTTAAAATAAGTTTTTTTGCATTGTTACATGTGCGATGCCAACTTCCATAAATTCTGTGCTAGTAACTTGATAATTTAATTTCAAATAAAAAGGTACCGCAGCTTTTCTTGCGTTCAAAACCATCAAATTGTAAGTATTATTTATGGCCCATTTTTCTGAAAATTCAACCAATTGTTGGCCGATTCCTTGGTTCTGAATTTCAGAATCTACCGCGACTTGTCTCATTTTTAAAATTCCATTTGGATGTGCAACAAGAATTAGAACGCCCACAATTTTACCAAACCCGGCTGCAACAAAATGAAATTGATGGCCTTCTAATGCAAGTTCCTCCTTACTAAAATCGAGGCCTAGTGGCACTCTTAACACTTTTCGACGCAGTTCAATACTTTCGACTTGCTCCTTTGAACCAAATTTTACCAATTGACAAACAATATTCATTTCTATAAAAAGGTTTTGATTATCTCAATTTTTTAGGGACTTTTGAAGACCCAAAAGTAGGTTTAAATTAAATGAAAAAAATAATAGTTTTAGTATGGTTGTCAATTATAGCGTCGAATATTGAAGCACAAGATACCATTAGGAATAAGAAAAACGGCGGATATTTATTCAAAACCATTGCCAGTTGTGAATCTACTGAGGTTCAAAATCAGAATAGAACTAGCACATGTTGGAGTTTTTCAAGTTTATCATTTTTCGAAAGTGAATTGATTCGGATGAAAAAAGGCAGACACAATTTAAGTGAAATGTTTGTTGTGCGAAACGCATATTTAGGCAAAGCAGAAACGTATGTTCGTATGAATGGGTTTCACAACTTTGGACCAGGCGGAGCATTTCATGATTTGCCTTGGGTTATCAAAAGATATGGAATTGTTCCGGAGGAAGTTTACAAAGGATTAAATTATGGCTATGGTAAACACAACCATGCAGAAATGGATGCTGTTTTAAAAGGCATTGTAGACGCTGTTAAAGGCAATCCACAAGGAAAGCTTACGACCTTATGGAAGAATGCGTTTGCAGGCGCCATCGACGCTTATTTGGGGCCTATTCCGAGTACCTTTACATACCAGGGTAAAAACTATACACCAATGAGCTTTTCTAATTCTTTGGGATTGAATATGGATGACTATGTTTCGCTTACTTCATTTACCCACCATCCATATTATTCGCAATTTGCCATAGAAGTGCCGGATAACTGGGCGATGATGCAAAGTTATAATGTCACCCTAGATGAGCTTCAGAATGCAGCTGAAAAGGCATTGATTAGCGGTTATACTTGGGCATGGGGTGCTGATGTGAGTGAAAAAGGATTTTCTTTTACAAATGGAGTTGCAATTGTCCCTATCCACGATTCACTCATTACCCAAACAGGAAAGGATAATAAGGCATTCAATGATGCTGGTGCTAAAAGAACAAGCACGGCTTTTGATTCGCCGATGACCGAAAAAAATATTACAGACACACTGCGTCAAATGGCTTTTGACAATTATGAAACCACAGATGATCATGGAATGCATGCAACCGCTTTGATGGTGGATCAAATTGGAAACAAATATTTCAAAATTAAAAACAGTTGGGGCACAGGGAACGATTGTGCGGGATATTTATATTGTTCGATGAACTATTTCAGATATAAAACTTTGAATATATATGTACATAAAAATGCACTGCCAAAAGAATTGGCAAAAAAACTTGGAATTAGTCAGAATTAATAAGAATAGCCTGTGATAGAGCTGATCAAATCAGATGCAAAGGATTTAAATAAAATCGCTGTACTAGCGGAGCAAATTTGGAATATCCATTATCCACCAATTATTGGTCGGGCTCAAGTAGATTATATGTTAATGCGATTTTACAACCTAGATTCTCTCATAGAACAGCAACAAGAGGGTCAAGACTTTTATATTATTAGAGAAAATGCAATTAATTTAGGATTTATTTCCATAAGCAAAAAAACTGACGGGTTTTATTTCATTCACAAATTTTATATAAATACCAGTCAACAAGGGCGTGGAATTGGTGAAAAAACTTTTGAAAAAATCCAAACATTATTTGAAAAAATCCAAACATTAACAACCATTCATTTGACCGTTAATAGACTGAATTACAAAGCTATTAATTTTTATTTTAAAATTGGATTTAAGATCAAAGAAACTGCCGATTTTGATATCGGTAGCGGTTATCAAATGAATGACTTCATTATGGAATGGCAGGGCAATATTTAAATTTCATAAAAAAAGCACCTGTTAAAAACAGGTGCTTTATATTTATAAAGAAGCTTTGTTATTCTACCTTACTGAAAGATTTTGTTATAATTCCACGATCAGTTACAATAGAAATATTATAAATGCCCTTGGCAAAATTTTCGGTATTTAATTTGGTTTCAAATGCATTGATATCTGTTGCTTCATAAACAATTCTTCCAGATATATCGTAAACAGTTATGTTTTGTATAAGTGCGGTTGTAGTGATATTTAGATTGTTTTTAGTAGGGTTCGGGAACAAAATCGTTTCAGTAGCTAACCTAGAAATTGCAATTCCTACTGACTCATCATCAATAAGTGTATCTCTATGAAGACTATCTGCGCCAATTAATGTACCATATTGATTTCCTCTTATCACCCATTCAATGGTTTCTGGTTGCTCTGTAATTGCATCGTCTATTAATTTAACTTTAATAATTACACTTGGTTGAGATGGGGTTAAATTGAAAGTACGGGTAGTAGAAGCTGATTGATAATCAACATTTCTAGTCGCTGATCCACCTTTAATTACTGCAGAAATTTGTTCTGGACCAGTTAAATTAGTTCCAATCAATACAAAACCATTTGTACTATCTCTATTCTCGGGTGTATTGGTAGTTAAAGTGGTAAAGCTAAATGTTGGAGAGGTAATAATAAGTATATCTGATAATCTCCTTGGTGCAATATGATAATTACTAGTGAAAGGAGAAGTAGCATCTGATTGTCCACCCAAACCAATAACATTGATAAAGCCAATAGGTGCAGGTGTGCCATCAATATCTGTTTCACTATCAATATATAATGTGAAAGAGTCTGTCTGATTTACAAGTTTAACCTTAGCAACAGTATTTGCTGCCATGGAATTACTAGGCCATTGAGAAGGATTAGCAAGTTTTACTACATTCAATCTAATAAGTTTAGATTCAGTAGATTCGTCAAATGTATTAACTACAGTTGTTTTCTTAAGTGTTCTTCCACTTGCTAATTTAATTAATGAATCAATACTTTGAAGTTGAACCATCCCACCAGCTTGACCAATGGTTCCTATTACATAAATACTATCCCCTTCTGCAACTGTATAACCTTTATTACCAGTTGAATTTATTACTTGAATTCCTCCAGTACCATCAATGAGGGTAAACAAGAAACCGTTAGGAGTTCCAGTTGGTTGTAAATTAACACCATAAACCAAACCTCTTAATTTACATTTTGTATTTATGCTATCGGCAATACCTGTAGCAACCTTATAAGTAGTTACTTTATTGATAGGATATTCTACAATATCATCATCAAGAATAAATAAACGCAAGGTATCAGGTTTACCTGCTTTTGCATTTAAAAATGGGGTTAAAATAAATAAGCCGGTTTCTGTTGATTCATGCAAGTTATCATTTAGAATTGGTACTGTCAAAACAATACTATCCGGATCTGTAGTAAGTACAGAATAAATTTTGGTGGTTGGATTAAAAGTTAAATCCTTGCTCTCTGTTGCCGAAGAAGCTCCTGCAATAAATTTAACTGCAATATCACTTTGATTGTAATTTCTACCAGTTAGATTAACTCTTACCTTTACACTTCCAACATTTTCTTTTACTGAAATTGTTTTACGTGAGAATGAAAAGACTGGTGGCGCATCATCATCAGTAATTACCAAAGTAAATAAAGAGTCCTTGCTAAACACTGCAGGAAATGTTGCACTTCTTAATACAAAGATGATTGTGTCATTTCTGTCTTCAGCTAAATTATCATTAATAATATTTAATTTTAGATCAATACTGTCACTCGGTCTAATTCCGCCAGCAAATGTGAAAGTAGTATCTTTATTATTGCTACCTAATTTAAATTCTGTTGGAACTAACGTACTATCACTTTTATATTTAACGTAAAGTTTAACATCAGTAGCATTTGGTGGGCAAGTTTTCATCTTCACTTTTAACTTAACAAATCCAGCTGTCTCACTAACAGTAATGGTACTCTTGTCAAAAGAAATTGTAGGAATGTCATTGTCTATAATATTCACAGTATTGGTTGATTGAATACCAATAACACTGTTGTATGGATTTGTTAGTCTAACTGCCACATTCTCATTCGGATCGCTAAAAGCATCATCTAAGATATTAACCGTAATGGTTGTTGAATCAATCTGATCACCATAAGGTTTGAATCTGAGAATTTTTGAGGTATTAATGGTATAATCTGCTCCAGCTGTTGCATTTCCAGAAACAACAAAGAATTCAGCACGAGAGGAATCATTATTTCCATACCTTCTTCTAACAGATAATTTAACTGTCACATTGGATTCAGTGACATTGGTTACGTTTGTTAAAAACTGTATTTCTGGAGCAACTAAAGGGGCATAATCCGATTTTAAATAAATTGGTTTGGACCCACCACGCGTATTTACTGTGCTATCTGTTCCCCAAGTAGCATCGAACTCAGTATTGGCATATTCAATTGCAAAAGTAGATTTGGGATCTTTTACTTCAACTCTTTTTATTCCATTAGAAAGCGTATTAGGAATAATGGTACCCCATGCACTTGCTACAGCATTAACCTTAGTTGAATAAAAACTCGGCATTTTTGCTATAGTATTTCCATCGCTTTCTAAATAAGTTATTGATACTGGACGTCTAGTACTGCCAATTACATCGTCATATAACAAAACCACATTTTTACTCTTAGCAAATGAATTGCCATATATAGCAGTTCCATTATTGCTTCCTGCTGCCTTGTTATATGTTAGTACTTGTATGGAATCTGTCAAATAAAATTTTTGAGTAGGCTGAACTAAGGAATCAACTGCCTGTAAAACAACCATGGGATAAATATATTTACCTGGTGTAAATCTGGTGTCATTATTTGTCATTGCACCAAACCAACCAATATACTCACCACCAATATCAATAGTTAAGGTATCGTGGTTACCAGGGATAAAAGAAGGTGTAGCTGAATATCCAATATTTCCATTCGATTTAAAAAATAAATCGCTGCTACCTGTGCCAACTACTGAGGTACTGCTTGTGTCTGATATTGAAATGTAAGTTACATAATATTTATATTTACTATTTGGACTAAATCCAGAAATTCTTGCCTGAAACATTAATGGCGTTCTTGTTGTGTCACCAGAAGCACAAAAGTTTGGAATTTTTAAGCCATTAAAAAATATACTTGAAATTGGTTTTTTAGGATCCAAAATATTGGTAGTATGTGTGTTATTGGCGCCCAAAACTGCATTTACTAACTTTGTTAATTTGATATTAACAGTCTCAGTCTGTTCACCTAAGTTATCATTTAATATCGTTACAAAAACTGTATCAGTTGCAAAACCATATGGTTTAAAAACAAATCTTTTAGTGGTATCTATTTTAAAATCTGATCCTTGTGTTGCGGTAGATGTTAAAAGAGAAATTGATGCTTTTGAAGAATCTGCATTGCCATATTTTCTTGAAACTACTACTTTAACAATAGTGGCAGCCTCGTTAACATTTATTTGTGTTCTTGAAAATTCTATTTCAGGAGCAACCAAAGGTGCTATATCAGAACGAATAAAAATGGGTTTGAAACCACCTCTTTGATTTTTAGTACTGTCATTTCCCCAAGTTGCATCAAATTCTTTGTTGGCATATGAAACAGCATTTCCAGCAAATGGCGTTCTTGCTTCGATTCTTTTTATTCCATTAGGAAGTGTATTTGGAATAATGGTGCCCCAAGCACCTAATTTTGAATCTACTTTATTTCTATAGAAAAATGGATTGTCATTGATAGAATTAGCATCGCTTTCAGCAAATGTGATATTAATA
Organism: bacterium; assembly: GCA_029945665.1. Taxonomy (GTDB): domain Bacteria; phylum Bacteroidota; class Bacteroidia; order NS11-12g; family UBA955; genus JABMMZ01. The sequence continues at coordinate 42,888 of JAQSCZ010000124.1, forward strand.
GGGCGCTTACTTGTTCCTGAAGTGTCATCATACAATAACACAATATTCTTACTTTTTGTGTATGAATTACCATAAATAGCGGAACCATTATTACCTGAAGGATTTGCCGCAAACAACAACACTTTAATAGAATCTTTTAAATAAAATTTCTGAGTTGGTGGAGAGCCACTTTTAACCTCTTGAATAACCACCATTGGGTAAACATATTTACCAGCTGTGAATCTTGTATCGTTGGTATTTAATCCACCGAACCAACCTGTATATGCACCACTGCCATCCACAGTTAAGGTATCATGATTACCAGCCGAAAAACCAGGTGTCTTACTATAAACTACATTGCCATTTGGTCGGAATAATAAATCATTTCCAACACCAGTGGCGGCTGAATTACTTGTATCCGATATTGCAATAAACATCACATAATATTTATATTTTGCGCTTGCTGTTAAGCCAGATAGCTGAGCTTGAAATAAAATTGGAATTCTTGTGGTATCGCCTGAAGCGCAGTAACCAGGTATTTTTAATCCCGTAAAGTTAGACGAACTGACTGGTTTTTGTGCTTGTAAGACGACCACAAAAGAAACCAAGTAAATAAACAGTAAGATTGATTTTTTCATTTTGTATTGAGATAAATATTCTAAAATACAAATTTAAACTTTTTTTTGCATTAAATTTAAACTTTATTTTTGGAAATCAATTTATTGCAAAACAAAGACTTGCTATACTTAATTGGGCCTTTTTTATTTCTAATATTGATTTTCCACAAGCTTCTAAAGTTGCGCCGGTGGTTATAACATCGTCAATCAGTAAAATATGTTTGTTTTGAATATCAATGCCAGGATTGAGCTCAAATTTATTCTCGATATTTTCCCATCTGTGATATCTTTTTTTCTTTGTTTGTGTCTCGGTTGACTCAGTTCTCCTGATTAAGTTAGGGAAAAAAGGAATTTCAGTTGCACTTGAAAATCCTTTTGCTATCTCGTCGCTTTGATTGTATCCTCTTTGTTTAATTTTGGAAGGATGTAATGGCACTGCTGCAATAAAATCTATATTTAATTTTAAAAAAGAGGATTTAATTTCTTGTCCAAAAAGATAGCCTAAATGGTAACCAATTTCAAAATGGCCTTTATATTTCAATTGATGAATTAAGCGCTGAGATAATCCATTTTTACGAAAGTACAAAAATGAAGAAGCATGTTGAATAGGCAATCTTCCCCAAAATAATTTTTCAACGGGATTTTCAGGTTGAAATTCAAATTCTGTCCTTGGAAGTTTGATATGGCAATTTAAACATATAATATCTTCGCCATTTAAAAGAGGTGTTCCACATCCACAACAGATACGCGGGTAAAATAATTCAATGATATCCCTCAGATATTCCCTCATCTATGTTGTTAGACGGAACTTTGCTCCAATCCAGTTCTTTTTTAACTTCTTTGATTCAAATACCAAGTTGTATTTTTCACATTCCGTTTTAATTGAATCAAAATCTTCAAGGTAAAAACCACTCAACAGGAGGATGCCATTGGATTTCATTGTTTTTACATAATATTTTATATCTGCTAATAAAATATGTCTATTTATATTGGCAATAAAAATGTCAAATTGCATTGGATAGGTTTTTAATAGTCCTGCATCGCCGAGTCTCATTTCAAAATTTTGAACTTTATTTAAAACTAAATTTTCTTGTGCATTTTCATAACACCAACTATCGTTATCAATACCAATAATAGACTCAGCGCCAAGCATCGAAGCGAGGATGCCCAAAATGCCAGTGCCAGTACCCATATCAATAACCTTTTTAGCAACCACATCCAACTCTAAAAGATACTCAACCATCATACTCGTAGTTTCATGATGTCCTGTTCCAAAGCTCATTTTTGGATCAATAATAATCTCGTATTTAGCTTTTAAATTGGTTGTATGAAAACTACTTTTTATAAGGCATTGGTCTCCAATTAAAATTGGTTGAAAGTAGTTTTTTTCCCATTCTTCATTCCAATTCTTTGGTTTTATTATTTCAATTTTAAAATCATCAAAACATAAATTTTTCTCTATTAATTCGGCGACTAGTACATTAATTTCCTCAATTGTAATTTCATTCTCGGCCCGATAGGCCTTAATTGCCTCATCTTCAGCGGATCCCTCAAAACCAAATTCACCAAGATAAGCTGAAATTATCTCAACATTTTCATCAATAGGTTCACAAGCTGTTAAGCTAATTTCGTAATAATTTAATAATTGCATTAATTGATTTTAAAAAGATTGTAATATAGTACCAAATTGGAAAATATCCTCGAAAGAATTATAAAGTGGCACTGGAGCCATCCTGATTACATTGGGATTACGCCAATCTGCAATCACACCATTTTTTGTTAAATGTTCGAAAAGGGACTTTCCGTTGTCATCCGTTAATAAACTTAGTTGGCAACTTCTTTCGGGGGCAGGAGGTGTAATTATTTGAAGGACGAGTTTAGAATTTAATTTCATAGCTTCTTTTATAACAAACACTAAATAGGCGTTTAGTTGTGTCCCTTTTTGAATGATATTAGTCATTCCTGCTGCTGCAAATATTTCTAAGGAAGCTTTGTGAACTGCCATGCTAAATATTGGTGCATTACTTAATTGCCAACCAGCAGCACCATATTCAGGAATGAAGCCCTTTAACATTTTGAACCGATCCTTTTCATTATGTCCCCACCAACCGGCTAATCGCGGCAAGGAATTATCATCGGCATATTTTTCATTAATAAATACGCCACCAACACTTCCCGGACCTGAGTTTAAATATTTGTAACTACACCAAGCGGCAAAATCTACGCCCCAATCATTTAACTTTAATTCTATATTTCCGGCAGCATGTGCTAAATCAAAGCCTGCCAAAGCCCCGCATTGGTGAGCTTTTTCTGTAATAGCCTTTATATTAAATACTTGTCCTGTATAATACTGTACGCCACTAAAAAACACCAATGCCAATTCTTCCTTATGCAATTCTATGGTTGCATCGATATCTTCTTGTCTTAAGTGGAATTCATTTTCGCGTGGTTTAATCTCAACAATCGCATCTTCAGGATTTAAACCATGAAGCTTAATTTGCGATTCAACCATATACATATCACTGGGAAAAGCAGCAGATTCCATGATAATTTTATAACGTTTTTGGGTTGGTCTATAAAAGCTAATAAATAATAAATGCAAATTAGTGGTAAGTTGATTCATAACAACTACCTCATGTGGCTTTGCACCAACAATTAATGCTGAATTTTCTGTCAAAAAATGGTGGTAACTGAACCATGGATTCTTGCCATGAAAATGTCCCTCAACACCTAAATTCTTCCAATCTTCTAATTCCTGGTTTAACGCTTGAGGAATTGTTTTTGGCTGTAAACCCAAAGAATTTCCAGTGAAATAGATAGTAGGCTTACCATTTAATTCAGGTATAAAGAACTGATCTCTAAAATTATTTAAAGGATCATTTAAATCATATTGTTGCGCAAAGGTTAAACTATTTTCAAATTGCATTTGGCAAAGGTAACTAGTGTTGCTTAAGCTTCCAAAGAATTACATTTTTTCCATAATTAGCCTTAAGACTATCTATTTTCTCGTAATTTCCATAATATAGGTTCTTGTCTGGAATATGCCAATACATGAATGAAGAACTCTCCTCCGTTATTAGAAAATCCGGTTTATTTTCGCTCAATTCTTTGTAAATTCTTTGCAAATTTTTTAACCCGTTTGTATTGTCGCCAAAATGAGCTGCAACTGGCACAGGCATAAATGTAGGGTATAAAATATTGCCTTTTACATAATATCCGCTTGCATCAACCAAATCTACAAATAATGTTGCCCCTTTTTGAGACATTAATTTTTCTGAAATTCTATCAGGTACATATTGATCTACCTTCCATTTTAGCTTTAAACTACTTGTTGAATCAAGACTATAAATAGTTATTAGCAATACAATATTTATCCAAATATTTGTGTGTGCATATTCAGATTTACTGGGTTTAAATAGCAGTATAAAGCAGACAAAAAACAAAATAATAAATGGAATATAATAGTGATTGAAAGTATAGGGTGCAATCAAAATAAAGGCGAGCGAGCTAAGCAATAAAAAGACACATAAAGTAATTATCCATTTATTTCCTTTAATTCTAAATCCTCTTATAATATTCAAAATTATGGCTAGAAATAGAAACTTAAGGGGTTCAATGATATGATATAGGATGTGATTAAGTTGTTCTATTTTTACATTTGACCCTTCAAAAGATTCGGTAAAAGAAAAATTATATTTTACCATCTCGAAAAAACCTATTAAAGAGCCGTTCAATTGAAGTAATAAAATGAAAAAAATCGAGGGAATTAAAGCATAAAAAAACAAAATCAATTTACTTTTTAACGGTCGAACTATTATAAAAAAATAGATAAAAATTGGCACAAAAATTAAGACAAAAGGTTCTTTAAACCAGAAGGTGAAACCTAATAAAAGGGCTGCAATATTTAAATCTTTCGGATTAATACTCTCTGAATTCTTAATCATAAAATACAAACCCCAAACTAAAAAAACAGAGCCAAAAATCTCAGTATACATTGCATCTCCAATGGTACTATTATTTATTGCAAACAGAAGAAAAAGAGCGATGAACAAGATACTAGTAAGCAATGATTTACTAACCTTATAACCCAAGTTAAACAACCCACTTACTAAAAAAACGATACCTAAAATAGGCAAAGCAAATAATGCATTAATTTTATTTGGAATTAAAAAGAAAAGACCTTCGATAAAATAAATGATGCCTGGTGGTTTATTTTCCCAAGCTGTTTGGTAAAGTATACCACCATTCAAATCTTTCATAGCAACAGCAGCAAAAATTCCGCCATCAGTATCAATATCGCCAATATTTAGATAGCCAAATAGACACCCTAAGCCAAGGATATTGACAGCTAATAAGCCAAAATAATAATCAGCTTTGTAGTTTTTTGGAATGTTTATAAAGGATTGTATTTGCAACTTGTTTGGTAACTTTATCCAGCAAATTAAATACATTTTCGAAACCTTTCATATCACCAAAGTAAGGATCGGGTATGTTTTGTGATAAATAATCCGTTGATAAATCAGATAAAAGGAAAATTTTTTCAGCATTTTTTTCAGACATTACTTTTAAGTCTAATATATTCTTATCGTCCATTGCCAATATGTAATCGAACTGATCAAAATCTAAAGATTTGATTTGTCGCGCTCTGTGTAATATTTCTAATCCGCTTGCTTCGGCAGTTTGTCGCATTCTTTTATCTGCTTTTTCTCCTTCATGCCAGCCTCCTGTACCACATGAATCGACATAAAACATGGATTCTTTACCTAAACCTTTGATATGATTATTGAATAAAATCTCGGCTGCAGGGCTTCTACATATATTTCCTAGGCAAACAAATAAAACATTTATTTTTTTATTCATTATTACATGGTTCCCATTTCAACTCGGGTACCTCTTCCACCGCCGCATTTTTTTGGTCCACCACAAGCTGATAATGATAAAGCGATGAAGATTAGTGTCAAGGCAAATATTTTCAAGTTTTTCATATTATAATTCTAACGCAAATAGTGTGCTAAAAATTGCATTACACCAAACTTATTATTTTTTTTAGGCAAAATCTACATTTGAAGGCAAAAAATGTGCATTTCTATCCCTATATTTTATTTAAATTTGGAACCATGTATAATCAATATGAAACTTTTCTCAAACATGTTGTAGATCAAGGTGTATACAAGAGCGATAGGACGGGCACCGGCACAAAAAGTGTATTTGGTTATCAAATGCGTTTTAATTTAGACGAAGGGTTTCCATTAATTTCAACGAAAAAAGTTCATTTAAAATCAATTATTCATGAATTACTTTGGTTTTTACAAGGTGATACAAATATAAAATATTTAAAAGATAACAAAGTTAGCATTTGGGATGAATGGGCTGATGAAAATGGTAATTTAGGGCCTGTTTATGGCAAACAATGGAGAAGTTGGGAAGGCCGTGATGGTAAAATTATTGACCAAATTTCAGAAGTTGTAAATACTATAAAAACGAATCCTGATAGCAGGAGAATAATAGTTTCTGCATGGAACCCTTCTGATATCCCAAGTATGGCCTTGGCGCCCTGTCACTGTTTGTTTCAATTTTATGTAGCACCTCCAGATTCAAGTAAAGGCGAAACAAAAGGAAAATTAAGTTGTCAATTGTACCAAAGGAGTGCCGATATTTTCCTTGGAGTGCCTTTTAACATTGCATCTTATGCTTTACTTACAATGATGCTTGCCAAAGTTTGTGATCTTGCGTATGGCGATTTTATTCATACTTTTGGTGATGCGCATATTTATTCAAATCATTTTGAACAGGTAGAGCTGTTGCTTTCGCGATCGCCAAAACCTTTTCCTGTGATGAAAATAAACAGCAATTCAACTAACATTTTTGATTTTAAATTCGAAGACTTCGAATTAGTAAATTACGATCCATGGCCTGCCATCAAAGCACCCGTGGCTGTTTAGATATATTTACTTTCAAAATATCTAATTCCCTTAGGCGTTAAATAAGGGTATATCAATCCATTCACATAATTGATGTATTCCTTTTTAAATGAATGTGCATTTTCCTTCTCCACTAGATTCATAAAAAACATATTTTTTAAATCAGCTTGGATATCAATTAAATAATTTACTTCTCTCTCGCCTATTTCAAGTCTCATGATGCCTTGTTCTTTTAATTCATTAAACAAATTAAAGTGATCGGCCTTGCCTGAATTTATTATCTGTTTTAGCAATAAAGCAATTCCTGGATATTTTCGGATTATCTCCACGTTATCTTGAAAAAGAAATCGGTATTTATAAAGAATTTCGAAGCTTAGTTCTGGTGCTTTTAATACAGTTTCAAATGTTGAATTAACATTTCTGATAATTTTAGCAGCCTCGTCTAATTCTTCCATCATTTGAACGCACAGCCATGTTATAATATTCTCTTTATTGGGATAATGATAGGTGAGATTACCATAACTTATTACCAATTCCTTGGCAATATCTCTTAATGAAATTGATAAAAGTCCTTTGCTATTAAACATTTCAAGACTTTTAATAAGTATTATCTCTCTTGTTTTCACAATAGCAAAAATAATAGAATTAGTCCTATCGGACTAATTCTATTATTTAGTTTAAAAAATGTCTGAGGCCAATTAAAAAGTGATTCCAAATATTTGAAACAATGCCATAATGGCTTTTCAATACGCGGTATCGTTCTATATTACTCTCTTTTCTATGAATTGTTGAGTGGCCATCGAGGGTAAAATTTACAATAATACTGTTCAAATTAATTACTTTTTTGCAATTCTTCAAACATCTAATCATCCAATCAATATCAGCCACATGCTTCCATTGTGTATCATACGGAAGTGCTAGAGATTTTTTGATAATAAAAGCTTGGTGTCCAACATTCATACCTTGTTTAAATGATGTCCAAGTTAATATTTCAGGTAGTTTTCTTGTAGTTTGTTCAGAACGAGTTCCGATTTCGATTCCCAGTGAATCAACTAACATGGTTTCCCCATAGATAGCATCGGGAGCCATTGCTAAGCTATCTAAAACAAGTTTTATGCTCTCTATACCAAAAGCATAATCACCTGCATTTAAAAACCACACATACGCTCCATTGGCCATTTTAAGTCCTTTATTCATGGCATCATATATCCCCTTATCAGGTTCGGACACCCAGTTATCTGTGAGATCCTGGTTTTTTAAAAAATCGCGCGTTTCGTCCTTAGAGCCGCCATCAACAATCACTAATTCAATCTCAGATTGAAAATTATGTGATTGAAAAAGTGCTATGGTCTTTGATAGACCCTCGAAGTTATTATAGGTTATACTTATTATGGAGAGCCTTTTCATTAAGCTTTCACAAAATAGGATTTGAGCCAAAGAATGATGCTAAGACCTAAAACAACTAATATTAATAATGAGGCGATAAAATCAATTTGATCAGAATTTGTATTCCCTTTATTGAAATAACAAACAATATTGTGCTTTCCAGCAGGTAGCGAAAGTCCTCTCAAGGTATAGTTTACTTTATTTAACTTTGATTCAGTACCATCTACCGTAACTTTCCAATTATCGTAATAAATTTCTGAAAACACCAAATAACCAGCATTTAAATTATTAACCTCATACCTCATGGTATCTGGGTGATAGCTGGTCAACTTTGCATAAGCAAGGGAATCTACAACATAATTACTTGCTTTAAGTGATTTATTAAGTTCAAAATCAGCATTGAAAGTAGCTTCGGTTTTTACATTAATCGTCTTCAACTTATCCATTTCCAATTTAGCATTGGCAGCTCCAACCAATTGATTAATAAACCAAGCATTGCCATTGGCAGACGGCCGCGGAATTAAACCTTTTCTGTTCATTGAATCAGCACCAATTATATACTTACAATTCAACATGTCTAAACCAATATTTTGGTATTCATTCACTGCTAAAATCTCTGAAATAATATCTTGATAACGGCTTAATTTGGCTGGATCATAACCACCAATTAATTTGTGGAAAGCTGCACCTTCATTGCTATTAAATGGATTGTTGCTTAAATCAAATACTCTGTAGTGTATATCCTTATCTTGCAAAATTTGTTTGTCAACTGCATCTTCTGTGCGCATTGTAACTTCGCCCTTTTCGTATTGAAAATCAGACCAATTTAAGTATCTCCAATCAACACCTATTAAATCAATAGCAGCAAATGCCCCAATAATAACAATCGCTAGTTTCTTTTGGATTTTATTGGTGTACCAAGCCCAAAGCAACCCAAAAGATAAAGCAATGAAGAAAAAAGAACGGAATGAATCGGCTCTAAACAAACTAGCTCTGTCTTCTTTTAGAATGGAAATAATTTCATTGTTTCCCGACTTTTTTAATTCTTCATCAACAGCACCACCCATATCTACAATATTTGGCCCTATCAGAGCCATTAATAAACAAAAGCCACCTACAATGTAAAATGTTAATTGTATACTTTTCCAAAGCTTAACATTATTTGCACTTGAACTCGAAATTTGAATGTTATCAGTTGATTTAATATTACTTTTCTTTACAGGGTTATTATTCCAATTATCATATAATTCTTTTAGGGCTAGAAATCCCATTAATGGCATTGTAACCTGTGCAATACAAAAGGCCATCATTGGGGTTCTGAATTTATTAAAATATGGCAAATGATCGAACAAGAAATCGTTAACTAATCCGAAATATTTACCCCAGCCAAGTATAAATGAAATAAGTGTTAAAGCAAGAATGGCCCATTTAATAGGGCTTTTTATTACCACCAATCCAAGAACAAATAGAAATATGATAATAGAACCAATGTAAATTGGGCCTGAAATAATATCTAGATTTCCGTGGTACAACGGCAAGCCTTGTTTAATTGCATCATCATTTTGGGTTCGTTTATAAAACGCAGAATTGGTAGATAATTTTTCGGCTTGACTACCTCCATAAAAACCTGGAATTAGTAAGGTAAATGTCTCACCTATACCATAACTATAAGAAAATGCGTAATCCCTTTTAAGACCTGTTTTTCCGGTTTCTTTTTGTTGAGCCGTATTATCTACTTTAGCAATATCATTACCGCCGCGCATGGTATTATCAGCAAATTTAGAGGTTGATATAATTTTATTAGAATTACTCAAAACGCCAGCTCCAACAGCAAGAATTGAAATTATAGCAGCTATTAATACGGGTTTTAAATTTTGGGATTTTACACCAATTATGATATAATAAATTCCAAATACCAATAAACAAATTATTGAATAAAATGTAATTTGATAGTGGAAATAATAAATCTGCAAAGCAAAATTAAAAGCTAACAAAACTCCGCCAAACAAGTACCGCCCGTTAAAAAGCCATTGAACTGAGGCAATTAAAGCCGGCATAAGTGCCATGGCCATTACTTTGGTGTAATGCCCAGCTTCGACACTGCTTATGCTATACGTTGCGAAGCCATAGGCAATGGCTGCGAGCGCACCAAAGAGTGGTTTGACCTTAAATGAACACATAAGCAGATAAAACCCTAGAAAAGATAAAAAAAGTATTTTAAATGGGTAGCTTGTAGAACCAAATAAAGTTAGATAATTGTATTTGGAAACCTCATTTGCACTTGGTTTACCGTAAATTAAAGTGGAAGGCATTCCTGAAAATATACTATTAGTCCAACCAGGAACTTGTCCTTCTTTTTCTTTATATTTTACTATTTCGGTCGATTTAATAATCCCTTGGGTAATATCCTCTTCTCGATTTGTATAACCATTAAATGTTTTTATATAGTAAACATAGCCTACTAAAAAGAAGCTAATGAGCACAAAAAGATGGGGTTTAATGTCTTGAAGAAATTTATTGAAGTTCATTTTAAAGGATATATTAGCACAAACATAAATTAAAAAGATATTTTTTACTAAAGCATTTGATTAAAATTTAATTTAATTTGCAAATATGCTAAAACCCATTAAAGTAGTACATTTAAGTGCAAGTGATAAAGGTGGGGCCTTTGTGGTAGCTCAGAATCTGGTAAATCAAATGCAGAGTGTTGATGTCATTGCGGAACACCTGATTTTTAGCGGCAAAAAATCTTCAGTAAAAATAACATCCATTGCATTATTTGATACTTTTTTAAAAGGAGGTTTGCATGCTTTTGAAAAATTTATTCAATTATTTTACGAAAAAAATAAAAGTTTTCGGTTTAAATTTTCTCTTGGTAAACCGGGTATTTCTTATTTTTTAATTAAAAGAAAAATTAAATCTGCTGATATCATCCATATTCACTGGATAAACAAAGGCTTTATAAGCCTTGGCGACTTAACGAAATTTAAAAAACCAATTGTTTGGACTTGTCATGATATTTGGGCGGTAACAGGGGGTTGTCATATAACCAACGAATGCCAGCAATTTATTACAGGCTGTGGCAATTGCCCGATGCTTTCGATGCCATATCCGGAGGATATTTCAAGACAATTGATACAAAAAAAAGAAGCTATTTATAAAAACATCAATTTAACATTCGTTAGTCCTAGTAAATGGATGGATAAAAACATTTCAAATAGTTACCTCGGAAAAGACCAACCACATCTAGTTATTACTAATGGTGTCAACACTTCAATATTCAATTATAATGGTAAAGAAGCGGATGAGGAAATTTTTGTAATTGGATTTGTAGCTGCTAATTTAAATGATGAAAACAAGGCATTATTTCGCTTGATTGAGGCAATTCGATTGCTTCCAGATGTTCAAAGTTTTAAATTATTATTAGTAGGTAAAAAGAAAAGTGAATTTACATTTGAAATACCCTGCCCATACGAGATTGTTTCGGACGCTGACAATGCTGAAAAAATGGCTGTTTTGTATAACAAAATGAATGCAATGGCAGTTACCTCAACACTTGAAACATTTCCAACAACCCTGATGGAAGCCACTTGTTGTGGAATTTCAGTCATTGGATTTAATGTGGGTGGAATTCGGGAACTTATTATACCATTTAATGGTCAACTAATTGCACCTTTTGATATTGAAGCCTTTGCTCGGGGAATTCAACATTTTAAGGAAAACAGAATGGATAAGTCTATATTATCTAAACATTCTAGGGAAAGGTATGGCATTGAGAGCATGGCCAATACTTATCTAAAGCTCTATTCAGAAAAAATTAAGTAATAATTTTACTTGTTTATGATTTTTTAAAGAAATGAACGTTGTCTTTTTGCTTCGAAAATTATAATTGCTGCTGCTACAGAAACATTCATACTATCAATTTTACCTAGCATTGGTATCTTGATATTGGTGTCAGAAAAATTAATCCAATCATCGGAAACACCGGTCGCTTCAGTACCTAAGACAAATGCGCAAGCCCTTTTATAGTCTTGCAAATGGTAAGATTTTGCATGATGTAAATTGGTGCAAAAAGTTTGAATTTTGTTAGTCTTAAGCCATTCCATGGTTGAGTGATTATTAGAAATAACAATTGGCACAGTAAAAACTGTGCCTAGGCTTGCTCTTATTGTATTTGGATTATACAAATCAGTAGGCATTTCACAACAAATTACGGCGTCAATTTTAGCAGCATCTGCGGTTCGCAAAATGGCACCTAAATTACCTGGTTTTTCAACCCCTTCAACTACTAATATCAAAGGATTTTCAGGTAAAACCAAATTTTCTAGTTGTATGTGTTTTGTCTTAGCAATAGCGATTAAACCGCCAGTAGTTTCACGGTATGAAATTTTTGCAAATAAATCTTTCGACAAGGATAAGAATTCAATATTTGGATATTGTACTTCAATTTTCTTTAAAAAAACACTGTTAACTATCTCATTTAAAAAAAACACTGTTTGTAGATCTAAATGTGCTGACATTGCCATTTCAATCTCCTTTTCGCCTTCAATTGCAGTAATACCAAGATTTTTCCTTGTTTTTGATTTTTCTAAACTTTGTAACAATTTGAATCTAGAATTTGAACTGCTCGATATATCTAATACTGTTTTAATTTATTTTTAAAAATGTTTTTAATGATTCACCGAAAATTTTTGCTTTATCTGAAGGTGAAATATTCATATTTTCTTCTATAAATTTACCATGCTCGAGGTCGCCAAGTGGAAAGGGATAGTCAGTACCATAGCATATTTTATCGGCACCAAAAAGATCTAATAAGTAATCAAACGATTTCGTATCATGCGTAATACCATCAACCCAAAATTTACCAATATAATCTTTGGGGTTTCTTACATCATTAAGATTTACCAAGTCAGGACGAACGGCCCACCCGTGAGCAATTCTACCCAAAGTAAAAGGGAATGAGCCGCCAGCGTGTGCAAACATTACACGCAAATTTGGGTATTTATCAAAAACACCACCAAATATCATACTACAAATTGCTCTGCTTGTTTCGGCAGGCATACCCACTAGCCATGGTAGCCAAAATTTTTGAGTATACTCCTCCCCCATCATTTCCCATGGATGAACAAATATAGCCATGTCTAGACTTTCAGCTGCTTCATAAAATGGCATTAATGAATTGTCATCAAGATTCATTTTGTTAATGTTTGAACCTATTTGAACCCCAGGTACGCCCATTGCCTTTAATCTTTCCAATTCTTTAATTGAAAGCGCAACATCTTGCATTGGCAAGGTTCCTAAGGCTATAAATTTATCAGGGTAATCGCTTTGAACTTTGGCTATATGTTCATTTAAAAAAGTAGCCCACCAAGCAGTATCCTTCGGCTTTGCCCAATAATTAAACAAAACGGGAACAGTACAAAGCACCATTTTATCAACGTTATGAGCAGTCATATCCCATAAAATTGCCTCTGGGTTGAAGCAATTTTGCTCAACGGTTCTAAAAAATTTACCGTCGTCTCTCATCATGTTTGCCGTATTTGTTTTAGGATCTTGGTCGAGATAAATAAATCCACCGTATCCAAATTTATATTTAAGATCAGGCCAAGTAGCTGGCATTATATGGGCATGGCAATCGATCTTCATGTTTTGCAAAAGTAATGAAATTTCTGAGTTTGAGATGGCTTTATAGTTTTAAACTATTGGTGATACTGGATTTATAGCGTCCTAAATAAAATCGTTATCTTTGCAGTTGTGATTAACTATAATATCCACAGCCTTTCTAACGGATTGACACTTATTCATCATTTGGATTCAAGTACTAATTTATGTGTAACAAATTTACTATATAATGTTGGTGCTAGAGATGAGAGCGAACATAAAACTGGATTTGCCCATTTATTTGAACACTTAATGTTTGGGGGTTCAATTAATATTCCATCTTTTGACACACCCCTGCAGAAAGCAAGTGGCGAGAACAATGCCTTTACCAATAATGATATTACAAATTACTATATAACTTTACCTGCAGAAAATATTGAAACAGCGCTTTGGTTAGAGAGTGATAGAATGTTAAGACTTGATTTTTCCGAAAAATCATTAAGTACTCAAAAAGGTGTGGTAATTGAAGAGTTCAAGCAAAGGTATTTGAACCAACCTTATGGCGATGCTTGGCTGCATTTAAGGCCTTTGGCATATACCACTCACCCATACAAATGGGCAACGATTGGAAAAGAGATTAGTCATGTAGAAAATGCTGAATTATCTGATGTTATTAGTTTTTTTGAAACCTATTATAATCCTTCTAATGCGATTTTATGTATTGCAGGCAATATTGAGTTTAAGAAAGCAATTGAGTTAACTGAAAAGTGGTTTGGAGATATTCCTTCTGGTAAGAAAAATCCGAACACCTATCTGCAAGAACCTATAAATAGTAATAGGAAGGAAAAGACAATTGAAGCAGATGTTCCACAAAAATCTATTTATATGGCATTCCATATGGTTGAAAGAACGCATCCTTTATACTATGCTTTTGATTTATTAACTGATATGCTTTCGCGTTCAGAGTCTTCACGATTCACGAAGATACTAATTAAAGACAAAGCTTATTTCAATCAACTTGAAGCCTATGTAACGGGTGATATTGATGCCGGACTTTTTGTAATTGAAGGAACGCTTACAGAAAACACAAGTTTTGAAATGGCAGAAAATGGCATTTTAGAAATCATTAGAGATTTAAGTGAAAATGGGTTTAATAATGCTGAACTTGAGAAGGTAAAAAATAAAGCCTTAACAAGCAACTTATTTGGGAAAACATCTGTCTTAAATAAAGCAATGTCATTGTGTTATGGATATAATATCGGCCATGTAAATTTAATTAATGACGAGACTCAAATTATCAAATCTATTACAATGAATGACATTAAAACTATATGTGAAACGTATTTGTTAAAAATGAATCACATTGTCCTAAAATACCAACCAAAACAATGATAAACAGAGCACTTGCCCCTGAAATTAAAACCATCTCTGAAATCATTACAAACTTTCCGGAGAGTAACAATAATTTATTCAAAATTAATAGTGAAGAAGGTGTATTTAAACTTGATATTATTTTCCCAGAAGCTGGACAAATAAAGGAAAAAAATAAATTTGCAATTGCTATGGCAATTAATTTATTGTTGAGTGGTAATGACAAGGAAACATCAGCAGAAATAGCAGAAAAAATAGATGCTCTTGGTGCGTTTGTATTTAAATCTTCAGATTATTATAATGCAAGCATAACCGTTTATGGATTAAATGAATACATAAACGAAACCATTGAAATTGTAAAAAATGCAATTGACTCAGTAAATTATCCTATAGAGGAAGTGAACATTTACAAGAGAAATAGATTAAGTGAACTAAACATTAATTTACAAAAAACCTCATATTTGGCGGGGAAAGGTATTAATAAATTATTATTAGGCAACGCACATGATATAAGTTTTGAAACTACGGAAGAAATAATAAATAATACGGATAGAACAGAGCTTATTACATTTAAAATTAAACACTTAAATCAGCCATATTTCATATTTACAGGATCAGAACAGACCCCAGTCGAATCAATACTAATTAAAAATGGTTTTAAAATTGGTGATTACAGTTACCGCTCTTCAATTGATATGTCACCTAAAACATCCTTTGAAAAAGAAATTTTTATTAAAAAAAGTTCCACGCAGAACTCCATTAGATATGGTACAATTTGGCCAAAAAGAGGGCATGAAGATTACTTTAAACTATCGCTTTTAAATTTAATTTTAGGAGGCTATTTTGGGTCACGGTTAATGAAAAACATTAGGGAGGACAAAGGGTTAACATACGGAATTCACAGTTCACTAAACCCTTACAATGATTTCAGTTTGTTTAAAATATCATGCGAGTATAATGCCAACTTTACAGAGCAACTAAAATCAGAAATCAACTTAGAAATCAACAGATTAAAAAACGAATTAGTAGGAATTGAGGAATTAATTACGGCAAAAAATTATTTACTTGGGGCCATGTTGCGTAGCTTTGATGGTGCGTTTCCAATCTCAGAAAAGTTCAAACAATTTCAAGATTCAAATTTAGAGAAAGACTATTATCAGAAGTATTTTAAAGCTATTAATGAGATTACGAATAATGATTTAATACAGGTTGCTAACAATTATTTAAATGAAAATACGTTAACGTATTGCATAGCGGGTGTTTAACAAAATAAAATATATAGCCCTTTTAATTTTCTTACTCATTCTACATGAAACATTATTCGCAGTAGAAGGGACACCAAAAATGCGGAGAGCCTGTATTAGCAGAAAGGATTCTACGGTGACCTTATTATGGTTTCCTCCAACAGACAACTGCAACACTTTTACATCTTTTAGTGTATATGGCAGAGAAGATATAAGCAGCATCTTTAAATATTTAGGAAGCTATAACAATTTTAGTTTAAACACTGCCCAAACAAAAATATCAAACCTTAAAAATTGGGAGTTCTATCTTGTATACTCAAAAGCATGCAATGGAATTGATAGTATTAATAGTGATACTATAATTATTGATACCTCCGAACCTGCAAATAGCCTGCTTGATTCAGTTAGTGTCGATCTTGTTTCACAAAAAACAATAATTGGTTGGTCAAAAAATTCAAGTAATGATGTAGCTGGTTATGTCATATACAACTATACTGGTACCACATTTATTAGCATTGACAACACAAAGGGTACCCAATCAAAAGATCTTGACCCAAGCAGAAACCCAAGTATTAAACATTATGATTATAGTATTGCAGCATATGATAGTTGTGGAAATATATCTTTAATTAGTCCAACCCATTCAACCATGTTACTTACAAGTAAGTATGATGAATGTGCCAGATCCATCGATTTAAGTTGGGAAGCGTATTTAGGCTGGGGCGCAAACAATATCGAAAGCTATACTGTTTATATGAATTTTAACAATACAGGATATGTTCCAATTGTAACAATTAACGAAAACGCTAGCGGAAATGTTAGCCGGAAATTCACTTATAAGAGCAAAAAGAGTTGGCCAAAACATCACTTCTAGTTCAAACATTAGTTGTCTAGGCACATTTTCCATTATTGAACCAAGTAACTCGTACATTGGGAAAATATCAGTAGAAAAAGAAAATGTAGAAATGGCGCTTGTCACTCAAATTGGCACCTCGCTTACAAAATTAAATATATATAAATCAGAAGACAACAACCCATTTTCTTTATGGCAAACTATTAATTTCACAGGAGGTACATTAAATCTAGTTGACAACCAAGTTAAAGTTCATAGTAAAAACTATTCTTACTACTTTACAACAGAAGGTAATTGTACTGGCTTAATATTCGACAGTTCACAAATTTGCAAAACGATATTATTAAAAGTGAACATGCAATCCCTAGGAAATCAAGATTTAGCTTGGAATAATTATAGTTTATTTAAGAAAAATACAGAAAAACAAGAAATATTGCTCATAAACACGCCAAATGCAAATAAAAGTTCCCCGTGGAACATTGTCAATTCATTGACACCTTCAATTGTGGTTGTAGAAGATAAAAACGTATTCAGCACAAGTATGCAACAACTTTGTTATTGCGTAAGAGCCGTTGAAAATCCAATTAATCAATTCTATAGAAGACAGGATACTAGCTACAGCAATATAGAATGTGTTACCGCTGATCCTATTGTTTTTTTTCCAAATGCCATCCAGATTAATGGCTTCAATACTGTATTCTTTCCTGAAGGGATATTTCTTGATTATGAAAAAAGCTCATTCCAAATATTTAATAGATGGGGTCAGCTATTGTATGAAACTAACGATATTAAAAAAGGATGGGATGGAAAGCTAGAAAATGGCGAATATGTCGAAGAGGATATATATGCCTATCGCGCTAGTATAATTGGAATTAATGGCAAGCAATTAACATTTGATGGAACAATCACAGTACTTAAATAAAATAAGTATATATGGCAACAAAGAACTTCTTAAAAACAGTATTCGCAAATCACAGGCAATATTAAGAAAGATACTTTATGACCATGCATTAACATTAGACACTTTGGAAATTAATTTGGTATCAGATGAAGAATTAATAAACATTAATAGAACAGCCTTGAACCATGATTA
The DNA here is from genome assembly GCA_029945665.1 of bacterium. Classification (GTDB taxonomy): domain Bacteria; phylum Bacteroidota; class Bacteroidia; order NS11-12g; family UBA955; genus JABMMZ01. Next base: position 60,953 of record JAQSCZ010000124.1, read on the forward strand.
TTTTACAGACATTATCACTTTTGACTACAGTGAGCAGAGTATTACAACTGGAGATATCTATATAAGCATCGACAGAATAATAGAGAACGCAATGACATATAAAGTTGCCCCCCATGACGAACTAATACGTGTTATGTGCCATGGTGTATTGCATTTAAGTGGCTATAAGGACAAAACAAAAGTCGACAAAGAGTTAATGACAAAAATGGAAAACAAATACCTCCAAATTTATAAAAACAAATAGTTCCACGGGGAACACAATATAAAATGTATTTAGACAAGTATGATATAATAGTTGTTGGCGCTGGTCATGCAGGTTGCGAGGCCGCCCATGCCGCTGCCAAAATGGGATCACATGTATTAGTAGTAACAATGAACATGGAAACAATTGCTAAAATGAGTTGTAATCCAGCCATGGGTGGTGTTGCAAAGGGGCAGATAATTAGAGAGATTGATGCTCTAGGAGGAATGTCTGGAATAATAACAGATCTAACGATGCTACAATTTAGAATGTTAAACAGATCGAAAGGAGCGGCAATGTGGAGCCCAAGGGCACAATCAGACAGAATGAGATTTTCAGAAGAATGGAGATTAAAATTAGAGGCAAATCCAAATATAGATTTTTTACAAGATAATGTGGTAGAAGTATTATTTAATGAAAACAGGGCCATCGGTGTATTAACTGGGTTAGGATATAGCATAAAAAGCAAAAGCGTAATCTTGACTAGTGGGACTTTCCTTAACGGCCTAATACACATTGGTGAGAAAAATTTTGGCGGAGGGAGAATGGCCGAGAAAAACAGCAAGGGCATCACAGAGTGTTTAGAGAAAGTCGGTTTTGAATCAGGCAGAATGAAAACAGGCACACCGCCAAGAGTAGATGGAAGAAGTTTGGATTATTCTAAAATGGAAAGGCAAGATGGCGATACAGATGGCAATAAATTTTCGTTCTCAAGTGAAACACAGCCTTTGCATAAGCAGCTACCATGCTACATAACTTACACAAATGATACTGTGCATGAAATACTAAGGGAAGGTTTTGATAGGTCACCCATGTTTAATGGAAGCATTAAAGGATTAGGTCCACGGTATTGTCCATCAATTGAAGATAAAATAAATAGATTTGCAGAAAGAGATAGGCATCAAATTTTCGTTGAACCAGAAGGATGGAAAACCGTAGAAATGTACATTAATGGATTTTCAACATCTTTACCGGAAGATATTCAGTTTAAGGCAATTAGGAAAATTTCTGGATTTGAAAATGCAAAGATATTTCGTCCTGGTTACGCTATAGAGTATGATTACTTTCCGCCTACCCAGCTTAAGCAGACGCTAGAAACGAAGCTCGTAGATGACCTATATTTTGCTGGTCAGATTAATGGGACAACAGGTTATGAGGAGGCAGCTTGCCAAGGCTTAATGGCTGGAATTAACGCGCATTTAAAAAACAATCAGAAAGAAGCTCTCATATTATCTAGATCAGAAGCTTATATAGGTGTCCTAATAGACGATTTAATAAACAAAGGAACGGATGAGCCATACCGAATGTTCACATCGAGAGCAGAGTTTAGAATATTACTTAGACAAGATAATGCCGACTCTAGATTAACGAGAATTGGACATAAAATCGGATTGGCCACAGACAGAAGACTTCAGGAATTAGTGAATAAAGAAAATAAAATAGACTCCCTTAAAAAATACATCGAAACGCAATCTATTGAACCAGAATTAATAAACGGTATACTTACAAAATACGATTCAGCTAATATACCACAGAAGATAAAATTTGATAAAATTATCATAAGACCACAAATAACTATTAATGCTTTTTTAGAGGTATTGCCAGAACTCAAAAATTACGAGAAAGAGATAATTGAAGAAGTAGAAATATTAATTAAATACCAAGGATATATTGATAAGGAAAAACTATTGGCAGAGAAATTGATAAGATTAGATAAAATGAAAATTCAATCCAACTTTGATTACCAATCCATAAGTTCACTTTCAAAAGAAAGTCGAGAAAAGTTAAGCAAACAAAAACCAGAAAGCATTGGACAAGCTTCTAGAATAAGTGGTGTTTCCCCAGCAGATGTTTCAATTTTATTAGTTCACTTGGGAAGATGAAATATTTCATAGTTGCTATTAGTGCATTTTTATTTTCATCATGCGCAAATATGGTTGTGCCAAATGGTGGTAAAAAAGATGAAAAAACACCTATCTTGTTAAAGACCAACCTAAGGCCACTTAATTTTAATGAGCGTGTAATTAAACTTCAATTTGATGAATATATTGTATTAAACGAACCAATAAATAATATTACTATCCAACCAAAGCATTCTACTTACAAAATTGATATGCTAGCGAAGACAATTAGCATAAAACTAGATAGTGCATTAAAAGAGAATACAACTTACACCTTAAGTATTGACAAAGGTATAAAAGATGTTCATGAGGATAACACCTATAGTTTTAACTATTCATTTTCTACAGGCAATCAATTAGATACAAATTTTACAGAATATAATATTATCGATTTTAAAAAATATTCAAATCTTAAAATAGGCTTAACTAACCATAAGTTTGACTCATTGACTAAGTTAAAGTTTGATTATTTATACAATATAAAAACAAGTTTAATAAGGGTCAATGGACTTAATAGTACTCCATACAAAGTATGGATATTTACAGACAATAATGCAGATAATATACCAGATGAATTTAAACCAATATATTACGATACATTTCTAATAAATTCTTCAAAAACAATAGTATTAGACAATTGGATAAATTCTTCATTAACAAAAGAAATAAAGTATAATTTATATACAAAAGTATTTAAGCAATTAAATAATGTAGATGCCTATCCATTGGATCAAATTATATATATAGATATAGATTCTTCGTTGTTTTATAATAAACAAAGTGATTCTCTCCCATCGCTAGATATTAAGAAGGAAATAAGTGCTAAAATAAGCCAAAACATTAAAGGGGTTAAAACCAATAAAGAGTACTTAATAACGGTTGAAAAATATGGAATCAGAAATATAATTATAACAGATAAAATAAAGTATACAGAGGATAATAATTATCTTTATATTGAATCTAAATCTAAAATAGACTCTATTAACTTTAAGTATAAGAATAATAACGATTCTTTTGTATTTTATGCTAAAGTAAATCAATATACAGAGTCTAATAAACTATCGCTTTTAAGACTGAGGAAATCATTAAATAATGATACCATAATAATGGTTGCTTATAAAGATGATAAAAGAATATTAACCAAGTTAATTCTTTTAAATAAAGAACAAATATTCTACTTCCATCCAGGCCTGTATTATTTCGAATTTTTTAAAAGTAGTTCATTTGATAATTTGAGCTTTAATATTAAAAAATTGAAACGAATATCTTCCCTTATAATTAAAAAAGAAATTATGTTAAAACCTAATTGGGATGAGGATTTACAGCTTATTTTCTAAGAAAGAAACTAACATAATTAACAACATACTAAGGGGTAACTTTTTAATAATTAGGATAACACCAAGTTCCATGATTCTTGCTCTTATAACTTTCGAAAAATATGGATAAATAGTAGTTAACATCACTATTATCATCAACGAAAAAATAAGTCAAAATTTATATTAACACAGGTGTGTAAATGTTAATATAAAATGAAAATTAGAGTCATATCAATGATCTTAATAACGTACCACTTCGTCAATATAATGGTAGTAAATAATTTAATGTAATAATTTAAAAATAAATGATGTGAGTTACCACGATATCCACAGCATTGTATTATTACTATATATTTGTTTAAATAATTATAATACAATATTGGGAGCCGAAAATCCAATGATTGAAATACTAAAATTTAAAATACTTTTGTACCATGATTGAAAAGATAAATCATTTGAAAGAAAAAATTGAAACATATAATATTTCTAATTCCGAAATGTTAGAAAATTATCGTTTAAAATTTCTTTCAAAAAAAGGTGAGCTTACAGAATTATTCGATGCGTTTAAATTAATTTCCGGTGCAGAAAAAAAGCATATTGGGCAACAATTAAATAATGTAAGACAAGAAATTGAAAATAAATTTAATGAAGCTAAAGAAAAATTTTCTACTTCAACTAAAAAAAGTAATTTAATTTCTGATTTAAGTTTACCTATTTCTGCTTTTAAAATTGGCAGTTCGCATCCGATTACAAATGTTAAGAATGAAATTCTTCAAATTTTTGAATCTATAGGTTTTAGTGTCGCAAAGGGTCCTGAAATTGAAGATGATTGGCATAATTTTTCTGCCTTAAATTTTCCAGAGAATCATCCTGCCAGAGATATGCAGGATACATTTTTTATTGATAGCACCAGTTCGGAAAAATATGCATTGAGAACACATACGAGCAGTGTACAAGTTAGGCTGATGGAAAATTCTAAACCACCTATACGTGCCTTGATGCCGGGAAGAGTTTATAGAAATGAAGCGATTTCAGCCCGTTCTAACTGTTTTTTTCATCAAGTGGAGGGTTTATATATCGATGAAGCAGTTAGTTTCGCAGATTTAAAACAAACACTATACTTTTTTGTATCACAATTCTTCGGAGAGAGAGAAATAAGATTCCGTCCTTCTTATTTTCCATTTACTGAACCGAGTGCTGAAATGGATATTTATTTAGGAACCGCTACCGAACAAGATTATAGACTCACAAAAGGAACTGGATGGTTGGAAATTTTAGGTTGTGGTATGGTAGATCCAAACGTTTTACTTAATTGTAAAATTGATCCAGAAAAATATTCGGGTTATGCCTTTGGAATGGGCATAGATAGAATCACTATGTTGAAATATGGGATCAAAGATATTCGACAAATGTTCGAGAATGATATAAAATTCTTAGAGCAGTTTTAATAAGCCTTGGCAAATAAAACCCTTTGTTTGGAAGGATTTCCTGTTAAAATACATTTGCCTTCTTCCTGAGGATTATTGATAGGAATACATCTGATTGTGGCCTTTGTAAGTTGCTTAATTTTTTCTTCAGTTATGTCAGTTCCGTCCCAATGAGCGGAGATAAAACCTGCTTTTTCTTCCAACACTTTTTGAAACTCTTCCCATGTATTTACTTCTCGAATGTTATTATCTCTAAATACTTTAGCTCTGTTGAATATTGAAGTTTGTATATCATTCAATAATACTTTAGCAGTATTTTCTATCCCATCAATACTTGTAATTGATTTTTCTTTGGTATCTCTTCGCGCCAATTCTACTGTACCGTTCTGTATGTCACGTGGCCCTATTCCAATTCTCAATGGCACACCTTTTAATTCCCATTCTGCAAACTTAAAGCCTGGTTTATGGGTATCGCGGTTATCAAGTTTCACTGATATATTATTGGCCTCTAATTTCTTCTTAATTTCTTTCGCAGCTGTTTCAACATTTTCTTTTTCTTCGTCTGTTCTATAAATAGGAACAATAACGATCTGATGAGGCGCCAAATTTGGCGGAAGTACTAATCCTTCGTCGTCACTATGTGCCATAATTAATGCACCCATTAAACGTGTAGAAACACCCCAACTCGTTGCCCAAACATATTCTAATTTACCTTCTTTGGTTTGAAATTTAACATCAAAAGCTTTCGCGAAATTTTGACCAAGAAAATGAGAGGTTCCCATTTGCAAAGCCTTGCCATCTTGCATTAATCCTTCAATACAGTAAGTTTCAATAGCACCAGCAAACGTTTCATTAGGTGTTTTAACACCCTTTACAACTGGTACACCAAGGAAAGTCTCTGCAAACTCCGCATAAATATCAAGCATTTGTTTGGTTTCTATTAATGCCTCTTCAGAAGTGGCATGTGCGGTATGTCCCTCCTGCCAAAGAAATTCTGATGTTCTTAAAAATAAGCGGGTTCTCATTTCCCATCGCATTACATTGGCCCATTGATTTAATAAGATAGGGAGGTCTCTATAACTTTGTATCCAACTTCTGTATGTATTCCAAATTATAGCTTCACTTGTTGGCCGAATAATTAACTCTTCTTCCAATTTTGCCTCAGGATCGACAATTATTTTTCTATTCTCATCAACCTTTAAACGGTAGTGAGTTACAACAGCGCATTCCTTAGCAAAACCTGCAGCATTTTTCTCTTCTTTCTCAAAAAAAGATTTAGGAATAAGTAATGGAAAATAAGCATTTGAGTGTCCGGTTTCTTTGAACATTTTATCGAGCTGCTGTTGCATTTTTTCCCATATTGCATAACCATATGGCTTTATTATCATACAACCTTTAACTGCTGCGTGCTCTGCTAAATCAGCGTCTTTTACTAAATTATTATACCATTCACTATAATTATCACTTCTTTTTACTTTTTCAAATGCCATATCTTACTTTGGAATATTTTTTGTACCTTTACGGGTGCAAAGGTATTTACTTAATATCAATTGCAGCTAAACAATCATTAAAATGAAAAAAATATTATTTTTTTCCGTTGTGATAGTCGTTTTAAACGGCTGTGTAAATCAAAGACAAAAAACGAATATTGTTGGCAGAACCGACGATGTTTATTTTACAGCTTCTGATACCAGAAAGAAAGCTTTTGTCAGTTATGCACCCCAACAAAACACAAGTCAAAGTAACAACAATCAAAGTAAGGCGGGGAATTATACCAACTCCTATTCAAATCGTTTGTGTTATTTTGGCTCGCGAAATAGGTTTAGTTACAATAACTACCAACCTGTTTTAATCCCTTCTATGATGTTTCACAATCAGTCAGGTTGGACTTTTGGTATTAGCTATGGATACTCAATGTCCGGATATGGTAGAAACCACTATAGTTCTTTTTCACCTTATTACGGATGTTCAATGCCTTACAATAACCCTTTCTATTCCTACGGTTGGGGTGGGAGCTGGATGACTTCATACTACCCTTTTTATTCATATAATCCTTATATGTATAACTACGGTTCTTATGGGTACGGATACTATGGTAATTATGGCAATTATAATCCATATAATGCCAACAGAAACACCAACAATGGTAATTACAATTATGGTCGCAGGAATGCTAGCCCTTATCCCAGTAACCAAACAAATACCAATAATAACAATACCAACAACAATTGGTGGAATACGAATACCAATTCTGGTGGTACAGGTAGCAGCAACTCTAGCTCGGGTAAATGGTGGAATAGCAGCTCGTCTTCCTCTAGCGGCAGTGGTAACAGTGGCAGTAGTTCAAGTGGTGCAGGCAGGTCGTCTACAGGTAATACTGGTGGCAGCACAAGAAGAAGGTAAATTCAATTAAGAAATGAAGGCAGTTCTATTTTCAATCATTTGGTTTTTTGGGATTTCGTTATTTTCTCAAAATGAAGTGGATGCCATTAGGTTTTCTCAAGAAAATATAGGCAGTACAGCGCGTTCTTTTGCCGTTGGAGGGGCTTTTGGAGCGGTTGGTGCAGATCCAAGTTGTGCAGCAATTAATCCAGCTGGAATGGCAAAATACAGAAGTAGTAAACTGTATATCAGCACTGCATTTTACAACGCAAAAAACAAAACTACTTTTTTAGGTAATAATTTAACGGATAATAAATTTAATTTTAATTTACCAAACTTAGGTTTGGTTATCAATATTCCTGGCGAAGATTATACTGAAAAGAATCCGAAGGGTTTTGTCAATTTTATAGTGGGCTTTAATGTCAATAGGAAAAATAATTTTCACAATAGAATAATTTTCGATGGGGTTAATAATGTGAATAGCATTACCCAAGATTGGGTTGAAAGAGCCAATAGAGAAGGCCTTTCACCGGCGGATATGTCAGCGTATAGTCTTGAACATTTAGCATATGCTGCCGCTGCAATTGACCCAGATACCACATCTTCTTTTCCAAGATATCTTTCTGCTTATGGTAAAACACCAATCCTTGTTAACCAATCTGGAATTGTTCAGAGTAGAGGGGCACTTAATGATTATAATTTTTCTGTTGCTGCTAATTACAGGCATTTGATTCAAGGCGGTATTTCTATTGGATTTAAAAGTATTCGCTACATTGAATCTTATAGTTTCATTGAACAGGATTTAAAAACGGGTAATATCAAGGATATCAGAAGTCTTACTTTGGATAAAGATTTCTCAACTAAAGGGAGAGGATTGGATGCAAAAATTGGAATCTTAGTTTCGCCAAGTGAGTTTTTTAGATTCGGCTATGCCTACCATTCACCAACATTTTATAATTTAACAGATTCGTATACTTATACTATAAATTCGGTATTTGATTATGGAGCAAGAGATGTATTTAATGACGACAGAAAAAATACAATTGCGACTACCCTACCAACTGTTTACAGATATAAAATTACCACCCCTTCAAGACATGTTTTTAGTGCAGCAATGCTTAATAAAGAATTAGGCTTTATGTCTATTGATATTGAATATGTAAATTATGCTGGCGCTAGTTTATGGGCAAAGGATTATAAATTTATTCCAGAAAACGCCAAAATTAAGTCGAATTATCAAAGTGTCGTAAATATAAGATTTGGTGTTGAATTGATTCAAGATATTTTTAGATTTAGAGCCGGCTATGCCCGCAATCCAAGCCCATCTAAAAGTCGAGGAGCCGTTAGTGATTTGCATATACATGCCAACAATACTTACACTGTAGGCTTTGGTATAAAAGGTGAGTCTTATTCTTTTGATATCGCTTTTATCACTGCTAGTTACAATAATTCTTATTATCCGTATTCACTTCAAGATAATAAGCAACCATTAACAAGCAACAAGGTAAATAATTCGAGTCTAATACTTACAGCAGGTTTTAATATCGATTAATTAAAACTAAAAAGGCGTTACCATATATCATAAAAAAAGGGCCATTAGCCCTTTTAAAAAAAGATTATTTTAAAGATTATTGTATATGACTGTCAGAAAGCTTGCACAAGTATACGTAATATTGTAAATTGCACCAA
>JAQSCZ010000125.1 GCA_029945665.1 bacterium
AAATGAATGAAAATGTCTATTTTTGAACCGTACTCAAAATGGGGAGCCTACAGAAAAGCTAAATAAAATTAGACTTATTAAAGTTGAAATTTGTTTTTTCATTATTCAATGATATTTGTTTAAACAAGATTACAACCAAATTTCAAGTTAAAGTGTAATAAAAGTTACATAAGAAAGAATTAGTTTTAAAGTTAAAATTTCACAATTTCCACTAAAATTAATCCATTTTATAATTATTGATTTAAAATAATTGTGTCAACAAATACCTGTCCGTTCGCTGATACTGCCATAAAACGACAACCCTCCTAGCAGTGATTGAAAAACATGCTTACCGCATAAGAAGCAATGGCTTGGCCAGGGCGGCCCGTTCGAATTGTCTCATTGAATTGTGCATATAAAGCATTGTCATAAAACAATGGATACAAAATAAAAATCAACCCACCTTTGAATATAAAACTATTTTTATTTTTTTTATATTTTATCATATAATTTGGGACCTATTATTTTATGTGGTTGTTATTTATGATAGATTGCATTTGTAATTTTACAACCAGTATTTCTTTAAGGACATTAAACAGAAAACGCCAGTATCTTTTTTTCAAATATAAGGATTTGATTAAACTACATAACACCCTATGATTTATTTCCTTCTCAAATTCAATTTCGCAATTCAACGGATAGTCCTTAAAAATATAAAAAATCATAGAAATTGTTTGCTTAAAAAGGGCACACCATTTTCAAACAAAAGTTTCGCCCCATGTTATACATCCCACTTCGATTATTGGCTGATTTATTAAAATATTCGAAATACTTGAGCCGATTGAGGTTAGATTGAAATGCCTTATCGAAGACATTATTAACTTGAAATTGCAGTTGAAGTATTTGCAATTTATTGTATTTTATTTCAGTTGAAATTCCAACATTAAGGAGGAAAAAACTTGCGGTGGATGTTTCAGTATTGTTCAACCCCAAAAACTTAGTTTGAGCGGCACTAAATTCCGTTTCCATTTTTGGAGTTACTGACTTGAAAATTTTTGAATGAATATTTACTTTTTGAGAGATGCTACTCAATAATTTCAGGGGTGGAATTAAGGGCAAGTATTCGCCGTTTATGCCTTCACCACTGTATTGCGATTTTCGATTAAAACCATATACCATTGAAAAACTATGATCGAATAAAAAACCTTTTAAAGCAACTGGATGAATAGATAACCATGCTTCCATTCCATATAATTGTGCTGATGCTTGTTGGTATTGATACGTTTTATTTCCTTGCCCGTCGGTCATTGGTTTTTGATTTTCATCAACCATTAATTTTAAATAAATGTAATTATTGATATGGTTGTTAAACAAACTTAACTCGGCGGAAATATTTTTAAATTTTGCACTTGCACCAAGGTCTTGTTGAAATGAAAATTCAGGATTAAAATTTCGATTGCCCAAATAAATAATATGGGCACCTGGGTCAAGTCCGTTGGATGCTATTTCTGTAATATTTGGGGCTCTATAGCCTCTACCTAAATTACCTTTAACAGCAATCTGTTTGGTTATTTGATAGGTGGCTCCTAGGCTTGCCGAAAGCCCGCCAAAATTCTTTCTATACCGTGGGTATTGCAATTTTGCATTCCCAGTGTCATTTATATTTACTTGTCGATCGAAACCCGTCAGGACATTATTTTTAACATAAAAGTCTTCTATTTTAATTTGCCGAATATCATTGCGAATGCCCCCACTAATCGTCCATTTAGAATATTTCCATTTGCCATAGAAATAAATACCGCCATCGAATAAACTGTAATTTGGAATTGGAAAATCAGTAGCATCATTGTTTTTATTGTTTTGTAACATCCCATTGCATCCGATGCTCGTTTCAATGTTGTGAAATTTTGGGGCGTTATAACGAAAACCATAATTCAGTGTATTGAGTCGCACCGACATACCTGCCTGATTTGGCATGGTGGGATGGTTATATTCTTTTCTAATATTTTGTTGAAAAGCAAACAGCATATCCAAGTCCCCTTTTCTTAAGTTATAAGAACTATGCATATAAGCCCGGTAATGCTTAATTTGTTGGTGTAATGGCGACAGTTGGTAAGCATTTAATTCTTTGTCTGAAACCAACTGACGGTTTTTAATATCATCATTTGCACCTTCAAAGATTTGTTTTGTGAATCGCCTGGAAAGTGAGTCGCGGCTGCCATCTGGAATACCTTGCAGATTGTCATAAAGGGTTAAATTAAAATGAGAGAAACCTTTGCTTGTCTTGTAACCAAAAAGGAAAGATAAATTTTTTTCATCAAAGCCAGTATTGTATACGCGACCATCTATCGAATTGCGATAATTTTTCGCCACACGATAGGATCCTCGGGCGGCAAATAGAAAATGTTTATTGCTATACCCTAAACGCAAACCGTTTCCAAATAAATTATTGTTAGATTGATATTCTGATGTGAATTTTCCTGTTAATTTCCCATCTTCTAAGCTGGGTATATAGGGAAACAAACTTACGACCCCTGCCAGAGCATCCGACCCGTACATTAAACTTGCTGGCCCTTTAATTACCTCTGCATTGTTAATATTATAGGCATCCACTTCAATACCATGTTCGTCGCCCCACTGCTGACCCTCCTGTCTTACGCCGTCATACAATGTCAGCACGCGGTTATAGCCAAGTCCTCGGATAAAAGGCTTTGAAATATTTGGACCCGTTTTAACGGCATTTAACCCAGGCACATTTTTCACCAAGGCATCGATAATGTTACTTTCAGTTGCCTGCTCAATGGCCTTTAGAGGAACGCTCACAATTGAAACAGGATTTTCTTTTATAAGTGTCGCTTTAGAAACGCCAGTTACCACAAACTGACTAAATGCCAATTGCTTTGGTCTTAAAAAGATTATTATATCATGCACTCTCCTATTTAAAATTTGCGTGTCCGACTCATAACCAATATTTGAGATAATCAGTTTGGTGGTGTGAGAGAGGTTCGCAAAATCTATTTTAAACTTTCCATTTTTGTCAGTTTGTGTTCTATTTCTTGAATCATTTAAATAAATAATACAATTTTCCAAAGGAAGCAATGTACTCGAATCATTAACGACACCTGTAATGGTTTGACTTTGTGCATGTGTGACGATGCTCAAAATAAAACAAACTAAAATTAAAAGGAATTTCATTTATTCGACAATGTTATACCGACAAAAATAATATTGTTAGACCAATCTAACAAAAATAATTCGACAATTCTATTTATATTTGCATAATGCTCTCTCAAACAGAAGAAAATTATCTCAAAGCGTTGTTTCATCTCACTTCTGAAAAGTCTGAGGTTGGAACCAATGAATTGGCCGCAACACTGAATGTAAAACCGGCCACTGTGAATGATATGCTTAAACGGTTGAAAGAAAAAAAACTCATTAACTATGAAAAATATGGCAAGATATCTTTGATAACACTTGGCAGAAAACAGGCCCTTGAGGTTATTCGCAAACACCGACTTTGGGAAACATTTTTATACGAAAAACTTGAGTTCACTTGGGACGAGGTTCACGAAGTCGCCGAGCAATTAGAACATATACATTCACCAAAACTAATTGAGAAACTTGACAAGTTTTTGAATTTTCCAGAGGTAGATCCACATGGCGATGCGATTCCAAATTCAAAAGGCGAATTAAAAGTTCAAGTGCGCAAAACCTTAGCACAAGTTGCTGTTGGCAAAACATGTAAAATTATCGCCGTAAAAGATAACAGCGCGTCCTTTTTACAATATGTTGTGAAAGTAGGCTTGGGCTTAAGCAGTAAAATAAAAGTTATTAGTCGTCAAGAATTTGACGAGATAACAGAAATTGAAGTAAACGGCAAAAAATCAATCGTCAGTAAAAAGTTTACCGAGAATATTTTTATTGCCTGATGGAGGTTATTAAAAAATAAACAATCGATTCGTCTATGAGACCTGAAATTTCATAAAAGGAAAAACAATGAAGCAATATTTAAATCTATTTGACACATCTCTAAAAATAAACTACAAAACGGAAGTATTATCGGGTTTAACTGTTGCGCTTGCGTTGGTTCCCGAAGCAGTTGCTTTTGCATTAATTGCAGGACTTTCGCCTTTAACAGGTCTTTACGCAGCCTTCATGATGGGATTAATTACTTCCATTTTCGGTGGCCGTCCTGGCATGATTAGCGGAGCAACAGGTGCAGTAGCAGTTGTATTGGTAACGCTAGTAAAAAGCCATGGAATCGAATACATTTTTGGAACTGTAATTTTAGCCGGTATCATTCAAATGATCGCTGGATTTTTGCGTTTAGGAAAACTCATACGCCTTGTTCCACATCCTGTTATATTTGGGTTTGTCAATGGATTGGCTATAATCATTTTCATGTCGCAGCTGGAACAATTTAAGGATGCCTCGGGTCATTGGATGACGGGTCAATCACTCTATATATTACTTGGTTTGGTTCTACTCACTATGCTAATTATATGGGGATTGCCCAAAATAACGAAGATAATTCCCGCTTCATTGGCTTCAATTTTAGTTATTTTCGGACTGGTTTTTTTTCTCGGCATTGATACAAAAACAGTTGGTGATATCGCTTCCATTAAAGGTGGTTTTCCACCATTTCATCTGCCAACTATCCCTTTTAATTTAGATGCTCTTTTAATCATTTTTCCCTATGCCGCTATTGTTGCAGGCGTTGGATTAATAGAAAGTTTATTGACGTTGAATATAGTAGACGAAATAACAGAAACACATGGGCGAGGAAATAAAGAAGCTATTGCGCAAGGCGCCGCTAATATACTTTCTGGTTTGTTCTCGGGAATGGGTGGTTGTGCCATGATAGGCCAAAGTTTAATCAATGTATCGAATGGTGCAAGAGCAAGGCTTTCTGGTATTGTTGCTTCTATTATGCTTTTAATATTTGTGATGTTTGGATCTGGTTTAATAGAAAAAGTACCCATGGCAGCGCTAACTGGCTTAATGATTATGGTTGCCATTGGCACCTTTGAATGGGCCAGTTTAAAAACTTTTACAAAATTCCCAAAGTCAGATATTTTTGTTATGGTACTTGTTACTTTAATCACTGTATTTCTTCACAATTTGGCTTTGGCTGTTTTGATTGGTGTTATAATCGCGGCCTTGGTATTTGCATGGGATAACGCCAAAAGAATACGAGCGAGAAAAAGCATTGACGAAAATGGCATTAAGCACTATGAAATCTATGGCCCACTTTTCTTTGCTTCTGTAGCGGCTTTCAATGAAAAATTTGATATCCTTAACGACCCAAATGAAGTAATTATAGATTTTGCAGAAAGCCGTGTGGTAGATATGTCGGCTATTGAAGCCTTGAATAAAATCACAGAACGGTATCATAAATTAAACAAAGTAGTTCACCTAAAACATTTAAGTCCAGATTGCAGACAATTAATTAAAAATGCAGAGCAAATAATTGATGTCAATATAATTGAAGACCCAACTTATAAAGTGGCTACAAATAGGTAAGGTTGGCAAAAAGAACTCATCATTTAATTTTTAAATAAATTATTTTTAAGCGCGCAAGCTTATCATAACTCGAATAACAATTTCCACATCTTTCATAGACAAACAAAACCTTTCGTTCTGAAGAAATGCATCCGATTGAATGGGCTCATTTTTTCAACCAATATTCGTGTTAGTCTTCAATTTATCTTGTATTTTTACAAAATTATATTGATAAATAATCTGCGCATAAATACTATTTTCAAACAATACATACGGCATTACTTTTAATTATTTTAACACTATACTACCAAAACAAAACCCATGCAACTAATTACCAATTGCCCTGTTTGTAACGCTACAACGCTCAGTTCTTTTATTACAACAACAGCACAAATGCATGCGAATAAAGCCTTGTTTAATTTTGACCAATGTGCAAATTGCAAACTCGTTTTCTTAAACCCCAGAGTGCCTATAGAAGAGCTAAAAAATTACTATACTTCATATTACTTGCCTTATAGAGGAGCAAAAGCTTGGGGTAAGTTTGAAAAATTGGTGGAGAACAGTCAAAGACAATTAGATTTAAAAAGAGTGAATCGTGTAAAAGCTGAATATGCCATGGTCTCAGATGCTCTAATTCTAGACGTGGGTTGTGGTAAACCCAGTTTTTTAAAAGCATGTAAGCAAACGCTAAATTGCAGAACCCTGGGTATCGACTTCACTGACGAGGGTTGGCATAATCAATCAACCGATTTCGATGGGCTCGATTTAAAAGTAGCAGAGATAAAAGATTTGTCAAGTAACTTGCAACCAGATGTCATTACCATGTGGCATTATTTAGAACATGATTATACACCTTTTGAAAATCTTAGTTTTCTAAAAACCATTGCAAAACCTTCTACTAAACTTATTATCGAAATACCCAATTTCAACTCAGAAAGCAGACGGAAATATGGCAAGCATTGGGCAGGATGGCATACACCACGCCATACGTCATTGTTCTCGCCCCATAATATTGAATTACTACTTAATAAAAGTGGCTGGAAAGTTACCAAATTACTCACCTATGGAACCATGGATCCCTATTTGCTTTATTGGATGAGCGAGATGGAAATAAAAGGCATTCAGTGGGATAAAAATATGGAAAGTGAATTTTGGAAATTTCTTCTAGGAAAGCTCCTATTCATACCAAAGCAATTGATGGAGAAACAATCGTCTCTTGGCATTATGACAGTTATTGCAACACCGCAATAACACGCTTTAAAAATTCAAAAGATTTTTACCTTCCCAAGTCCCAGTTGATTTGTATGGTTGAAATCTTGCAAATAGCTCTTCTTTATACCAATTGTTTTTTCGAGTTCTTCTAATGGCTTCTTGATGTTGCTTGCTTTTATAAGCAAACTGCTTCACTGACTCAAAATCTTTCCATAAACTAAAAGTCGCCATTTGAACAATTGGAACTTCACCTACTCCTTTGGTATAAATCAATCCTGCGTTCCCTTCCAAGGCTTCCTCTGATGTTGGCACATAATTCCAAAATCGCAAGAGCCAATTCCACTTAATAGTAGCTCTTGTAATAATGGCAATTGGGGCACTAGGATCCAAATCGGCTCCTTTCTCAAAAGGATTTTTACCAATCCATGCGCCACTTGCTGAAATGCTTTTCATATAAAGTGTAAATAACTCTTCAGTATGTAAAGCATATTGCTTTATCAAATCTGAACCGGTGAAAAATTCTTGTGCAGCGTTTTCAGATTCCCAAACCTGAAGAAGGCAATAAATAGACCAGTCAGGCAAAGGATTAAACCCTCTTCCTTTTCCACTACCCATCAATCGATAAAATGTCAGACCTTTTACATCTGCTAAATCTTTTTTGGCAAACTGCATCATTTTAAATCCCCATACCTTATTGCTTAAAGTTGCAAACTTAAAAAAAGAAAGTGTTGTGATTTGTTGACTCATATTTTAAGGGATCTAATTTTATCTTTCAGAGAATACCTGCTGGCGGAAATCCTTTAGATTATCTAATAACACCAAATAGCTTCAGTTGTTTTTCGATATTTGTAAATGTAAGACATTATAAGCAGAATGAATAAATACATAAAATAAAATCATTCCATACGACCACTACCCTATTGTTTATTCGAAAATTTAAGAACTCCATGATTGCTTATGGCATTTCAATAAAAAAATAGCATTGATTACGATCGGTGAAACATTGCATAGAATTGATGCATTTTTAAAACATGGGGGATACTTAAACAAGATAAAACTATAAAAAAAAGACCCGCTGCCTGCTGACCTGCAAAAAACAAAGCGTACAAAATAATCATTGCACCTCCGATGCTAAATGGCAACGACTTTTTCCACAAAGTTGATGACCGTTCATTTAACCCTGTTGAAAGGTGACGCCAACCATGCATACTGTGTTGGCCAACAAAATAAATACCGAACGAAATAAGCAAAGGCAACATGCTTGAAAGCAATAAATAGATTAATGTTAAAAGCATGTATTTTGATTTATTTAAAACGGATAACAAGATGCCCAATCCAAGTGTTAGAATTTGAATAAATAGTATTTGCCCCTCAGATATTTTTTTAAGAACAATGGCAATTTGCAAGTTTGGGATTTGTTTTAAAATATCTGATAATTCTACAAAATGAAAACTTAGTATCGTCATTAAAACCGTAAATCCCCAAAAAAACGATGACAAGCCTTGGATTAAATTCCATTCCTTAAAATCAGCCTGACCAAAATGCCACATGGAATAGGCCATAAAAATCAGCAAGGCAACGTCTGGGAATAAATACCAAATGAATCCCAAAAGCACGCCTTTCAATACATAATTTAACATAAAATAAAAAAGTTGCTTATGGTTTTTTACTTTCCGTGACGTTAAGTGATCCAACGCACCATGAGCAAGACCCACGGTCAAAAAACCCACAACCAAAATGCTTCCAGCGATGTATTCAAAATTTAAAACCGAGAGAAAAACCGCTAAAATTGTAAATAAAAAAGGGTAAAACAATAATGGCAAACGAATACATCTTTGAAGGACATCTTTTACCACAGCTTTAATGAAAATTCGCTTTGGTAATTTTGAAAAAATAACTATTTCTTTTGTAATGCTCGTTTTTTCGCGAAGAAAACTTAAAACCTTTATTAAGGCCACTTTCTTAAACAAGGTTTCGAAAATTATTTTCCCATATTCAGGTTTATCTGTTAAAATTTTAAGCAACAAACGGTCATAAAATCCAAATCTTTTTTTTCTGATAATTCTTTTCTGCAATTGATTATTTTTAATGGCCTCCATTTGTACAATCGCATCTTCGGCCATCGCATGAAAAGCATAACCTGTTGTGCATTTTAGCATATCTGCTTTGACACCCATATTTACCCAATGTGAACCATAGTGATCTTTTTCCATGTTGGCACTTGACATTGGAATTACCCCTTGTTCAGTTTCAATAATTTCAAATGAAACGCCTAGTGCTTTCGAATACTCATCTAATATCAATTCTGCTTCTGATTTTAATAATTTTTGAGTACCAAATCTGGTTAGTTCTATCAATGCTGTATCTTCGGTAAAGGGCAGTGTATATACAAATTGGGTAAAATTATTTTGAGGGACATTAAAATCCATCATCACCATTGTAGAAGTGTCAAATGTTTTTTTGTCTGTTTTAATTTTCCAACCAAAAAAGGACTGATTTAAATGAGTTTGATTGTTTTTTGGCTTTAAAAATACCGGTGGCCGACTATCGAAAACATACTTAGCGCGTAGTGTTTCATTTTCTAATTTTAATTCAAATTGCTCAGCCTTTACATCAGGAATTCCAGTAAAGAAGGTTGCAAAATTTGTCACCTGACAATTCAAAAGACAACTTTTAGCCGCGTGGTATAAATCGATTCCTTTCACATGGAAATAATGCAATGGATTAATTGGCTGTTTGGCAATGCCGCTTATTTCTATATTCGACCAGCTATAACTTACAAGTGTATTTAATTTTAGTTTAAAAAGTTCTTGTTCTGTCGCCCAAAAACAAAAAGTCCTATCGTTGGTCGTTTTACCATCTGGCTCAATAATAGCAATGGTCTTACCATTTAGTAAACCATTTTCGTGCAACATTAAAATCAACAAGCAATTCGCTGCACCTAATCCAATGAATAGGAAATCAAATTTCAAAGTTGAATTATATTTTTCGGTTGATTGCATTTTTAAGGTTATAAATGAATACAATAAAAAAGGGATGGCACCTTTTAAAGTTTGCCACCCCTATCATATTTTTAAATAAATTAATCTTGAGAATTTCTGCTCAAAGCATAAATTACTAAACCGAATCCGATTTTGTTTACAGCATCGGCAATGTTGTATACAATATCCATAGCATGACTTGCAGCTGCAGAATCACTTACCAATTGGATACCGAATAATCCACCTGGTGTTCCTAAAATATAACCCAATGGATAAATAGCCCATCCTACTAATACGAACCAAGCAAGAATGCGCGTTGCCTTTGCAACTTGTGGTCCCGCTGTTTGTGCTAATTTAGCAACATCACCAAACCAAACAAGGTAAGCAATGTAGAAGTAAGCCGCTCCAGAAATCACACCCCATAACACACTGCTATCTCTGTCGATTGTTTCGCCAAAATAACCAGTTACTAACATCACCAAAGATGCAAAAATCAATTTCCATAACAATCCAATTTTAGCACCTGCTTTTTTGGTTATTAAGTAAAATTCTACGCACATCAAAGGCACTGTTAAGATCCAATCAACGTAACGGAAAAAAGTTGGAGAATCACCTGTTTCTAAATTGTAGCCCCTCATGTAATAATAGTGAACCGCTGCAATGAATGTAATTAATCCCGATACAAGAACTGATGTTCTCCATTTAGCGGAGGTATTATTCAGTTCAAAAAAGAAAAATACCGAAGCAGCCATCATGGCCATGGTGCCGATGAAGAATGTAAAAGCAACGTAATTGTCGCTTGCGATTTTTAAATGTTCCATTTTTTTTTAAATTTGATTTAAGTTTGTAAATATTTTATTCAATTTAAGTTAAACAAAATATTATTTAAAAATGTTTTCATTTGTTTAAGTATAAAACAAAGGCACTAGCTGATAAAATTCTATACTCCTAACTTGTCTTTTAAAATACAAAGCAGTGTATAGTAAATGTTTAAATAATTTACCACAAAGACAAATCCTCTGTCAACTAGAACAAATTAACCATGGATTTAGGTGATGAAAAAGAATTTTTACGCCTTGGTTATAAACTGTTTACGAATTTTATTGGGCATCTTCACCTGAACCTCAGATCCTTTTGCAAGAAAAACAGAAATGGGTTTAACATTTTGAATAAAGGGCGTAAAAGCCTCCCCATATAATTTCTCGATATCGCAAATAAGCGCAGATTTTATAACCGGAAAAACTTGCCAACGCGGATGTGCAAGACTATATTCTATTGAAGTCGTTTCATTCAACTTGTTGTAACCATAATAATGCTCAAAAATAAATTCTTCTTCAGAACCAGGTTCAATATATTGGCCATTTGGATTAGCACTGACCGTCATTTTACACCAATCCGTATCTTTTGTTTTCCATTGATAGGACACATCTAAAATTTGACTATTATGAGTAATCGCATGACTCATTTTAGCCGTGCTATAATGCTCATTGTATAATAAGTTTGCGATACTTGACACCAAGAAGCTTGGAACTATTTCAGAGATAAACCCTACACCTCGCTTCCATTCCCTTCCATCAAAATATTTGATATAGTATCGCAAGTTAACTTCTTCGAAATTTACAAAGCCTGGCCATTTTACCCCCATTACTTGTGTATTGTTAAATAGGAATCCTACAACGCTTACAATGGCCTTACCTTTCCATAAATCCAATTGGGTATAAGGAGGCAAGTGCGGCAACAAGATTAATGGATCAACTTCGAAATTAAACATTGCGAGGTATTCCCATTTGGCCCTTAAAAATATATGCTTACCCAAGTTACTTGATAATTTGTGTTGGCTTCCCAGGTTTGGCATATTCAAAGCGATCTATAAAATCGGTATTATAATAAGCATCAATCCCATTGCTGCAGATCGAATTTGCTTTCTCTAAATGAATAAATCCATCATCCGAGACAATGTCTTGATGTATAATTATACCAGTAATCTTTCCAATAACTAAAAAAGTTCTATTTAACTGAATTGGAATTATTTCTTCAAGCGACAATGCATATTTAATATCGCTCTCTCTAACAAATGGCGCAATACAATTCAATTCAAACTCAGGTGTTAATCCAACTTCTTCAAACTCACTAATTTCTTTTGAATATTTTGCACTGGTTTGATGGGCTTGTTGAACAAACTGCGATTGAATGTGATTGATCGTGTAAACACCAGTGGACTGAATATTCTCTAGGGTGTGTGCCGCTGATTCTATCGGCCTGTTGATGTAACCGATTAAAGGCGGATTTGAGCCAAGGTGAACAATGCTGCTAAAAATACCGAGGTTATTTTGACCATTGGCGTTGGTTGTTCCAATTAGACTTACAGACTTAAATCCTGTTAAACTATTTATAAAATTTGCGCGGTAGAAACGCTCCCACCTATCCATGTCCTCGGTATTATAAAATGCCATACTGTTATATTAATAATTCAAACATTACTAAGCGCAAATTGTTTAAGATTTCTATGAATGAAGCTGTATTGATTTTTCCGCATCAGTTGTTTCAACAACATCCTGCTTTGCAAAAAAATAGGCCGGTGTTTTTGGTAGAAGAATGGCTTTTCTTTCGACAATACCATTTTCATACACATAAACTCATACTGCACAGAGCAAGTATGAAATTTTATGAAGCTTATTTAAACGAACAAAATTATACTGTTAACTACATCGATTCTAATGATGAAAAAAATGATATTACCGTATTAATTTCATTTCTGAACGAAAATAAAATTACAAAAATTCATTTGGCAGATGTTGTTGATGATTGGTTATCGCAGCGTATCCACAATGCGTGCTTAAAATATGGCATTGCTATCAGTATTAGTGGTTCGCCATCTTTTTTAAATACCATGGAAGCAAACAATAGGTATTTTAATAACAAGCAGACCTACTTTCAAACCGATTTTTATATTTATCAGAGAAAGGAACTTCAATTGTTATTAGAAGCCAATGGTAAACCAGTTGGCGGCAAATGGACCTTCGATTCAGAAAACAGAATGAAGTTTCCAAAAAAAGAAACAGCGCCCTCAGTTCATTTTCCACCAACCAATCCATATTTAACAGAAGCTGTTGAATATGTAGACCAATATTTTCCCTCTAATTATGGAGATGCACATGCTCCTCATTTTTTCGCAACTACCTTTATAGAAGCAGAAAACTGTTTGAATGATTTTCTAAAAAATAGATTTGAAAAATTTGGTATTTATGAGGATGCCATAGTTGCCAATGAAAACATTTTGCACCATTCTGTTCTTTCACCTATGTTGAACATAGGAATATTAACGCCATTACAAATACTAGAGGCCGTATTAATGCATGCTAGCATTAACAAGACACCACTCAATTCGCTAGAAGGCTTTATTCGACAAATTGTTGGTTGGCGAGAATTTATAAGAATCGTATACGAACGCGAAGGAAAAAAACAAAGAACCACTAATTACTTTAAATTCAAACGAAAGATTCCGCGTAGTTTTTGGACAGGCACAACTGGCATAGCTCCTATAGATATTACAATTCAGAAAACACTTAAGACCGGATATTGCCATCACATTGAACGTCTCATGGTACTAGGTAATTTCATGTTACTATGTGAGTTCGACCCTGACGAAGTTCATCGCTGGTTTATGGAATTATTTATTGATGCCTATGACTGGGTGATGGTGCCTAATGTATATGGCATGACACAGTTTGCAGATGGCGGATTAATGACCACAAAACCCTATATAAGCGGCAGCAATTATTTAATGAAAATGAGTAATTATGAAAAAGGTGAATGGCAGCCAATTTGGGATGGATTATTCTGGCGCTTTATGCATGAGCACCGCAGCTTTTTTTTAAAAAATCCAAGACTTGGTATGTTGGTTCACACATTCGACAAAATGAGTGACGAAAAAAGAAATTGCCATTTGATCAATGCAGAAAACTACCTAAACACTCTGTAAAATACAATTCTAAATAATTGAATATTCACCTTAAATGAAACCTATAAAAAAAGAAAACTTAGCTTCAAAAATTTGCATAGTATGCCAAAGACCGTTTACTTGGAGAAAGAAATGGGAAAAGGTATGGCATGAGGTGAAATATTGTAGTGACAAGTGCCGAATAAGCAAAAAAAAGATTGAGACTATTTCATGACGCAATCGGTTAATATCATCTGGTTCAAACGCGACCTTCGACTTGCGGATCACAAGCCCCTTCAATTGGCCATTGCAGAGGGCTTGCCTACTGTTTTGTTGTATTGTTTCGAACCATCGCTGCTAAATCATGGTGATAGTTCCGAAAGACATTGGCGATTTATTTATCAATCCCTTCAACAAATGCAAAAGGTTTTAAGAACTTACAATTTATCCATTCAAATTGCATACTCAGAGGTCATCGACGCATTACAAACAATACAAAATCACTGCAACATAAAAACTATTTTTTCGCACCAAGAAATAGGCAATCAAATAAGTTTCAAACGAGACAAAGCTGTTAAATTATTTTGCAATAACAATAACATCCAATGGATTGAATCGACTACCAATGGCATAACAAGAGGATTAAAAGGCAGAAAAGACTTTAGTAAGCATTGGCATGCAGTAATGAACGAACCTCTATTTGAAATTGATTTAAACAAGTTGCAAATATTTAACATGGGTTCAATACTAAGCAATGTTAGTGAAAATGAAATTTTTTACAATAGCATCACTTCAAAACATTCTTATATACAGCCAGGCGGGGAACAATATGCCCATGAATATATGAAGAGTTTTTTAAGCCAAAGGGTCGCTAATTATAGCAAGCATATTAGCAAACCTATGGAAAGTAGAAAAAGTTGTAGCCGACTTTCGCCATACCTTGCTTGGGGCAACTTAAGCATCAAACAAATTTATCAAACCTCTTTAAAATCATTTGTACAAAATAAAGATAAATTCAACATCAATTTTTTTATTAATAGGCTGCATTGGCATTGTCATTTTATTCAGAAGTTCGAAAGCGACTGCTCCATTGAATATAAAAATCTGAACAATGGTTTTGATGAGATTAGAAATAGTAAAAATGAAGCTTATATTACAGCTTGGGAAAAAGGGGAAACAGGTTACCCTTTGGTTGATGCCTGTATGAAGTGCGTAATAGAAACGGGTTATTTAAATTTCAGAATGCGAAGTATGCTTGTTACTTTTCTTACCCATCAACTTTGGCAACCCTGGCAGGCGGGAGCTCACCATTTAGCCAAACAATTTTTAGATTATGAGCCAGGCATTCATTATCCGCAATTTCAAATGCAGGCAGGCACCATGGGCGTAAATACTATTCGCACTTACAATCCCATAAAACAATCAAAAGACCACGATCCACAAGGTGTATTTATTAAAAAATGGATTCCTGCATTGCAACATATTCCAGAAAACATAATTCACGAACCGTGGGTTATGTCAGAAATGGAACAAAAGATGTATAAGTGCATCATTGGTTCAGATTATGCCGCACCAATTATTGATTCTAAAACAGCCGCTGCTTTTGCCAGGGTCCACTTATGGGAAACAAAAAAATCAAAAAATGTATTAAAAAACAATGCAAAAATTTTAGCCATTCATACCAACCGAAAAAATAAAGAAGATGATAACACTTTACAGATTAATTTTAGTTAAGACTTGCTTAACCTTTTAGATTAAAATGTATAAATAGTTAAGTAGTTTAAAGCGAAGCAATTTTTGACAACTAAAAAAGAATAAAAAAATAAAAACAATGACCCCAGATAATTTAAGTGAAATAGATATTGACCGCATTATTGAAATGGCTTGGGAAGACAGAACGACTTTCGAGGCCATAGAAAAGCAATTTGGGTTGAAACAAGAAGATGTAATCAAACTGATGCGCAAAACGCTCAAGCGCTCTAGTTTTAAATTGTGGCGCGAGCGCACTAAAGGCCGCAACACCAAACACGAGGCGCTAAGAGACAATGCCATTACACGTTTTAAATGCAAACTCCAGCGCACCATTACTAATAATAAAATAAGTAAGCGCTAATATGACTTTAGATTTAATTACCGAAAAAAATCCAAGTTCAAACTATTCCTTTCCAACCAATCAAAAGTTTATTGCGGAAAGGATTAATCAAATAGACCCCATTCTATATGGCAAGACCAGAAATTTTATCGACGGCTCGGTTACCTATTTATCACCCTATATTTCCAGAGGCGTTATTAGTGGAAAACAGATTCTGGAAAATATTTTGCAAAAAGGATATCGACCAAATGAGATAGAAAAATTCATACAAGAACTTGCATGGCGAGAATATTTTCAGCGTATTTGGCAAAATATACAGGATGGCATTTGGGATGATATAAAACAAGCACAACCCGATGTAAAGCATACTCAAATGGTTGAATCGGTAATAAATGCTAACACAGGCGTATCAGCCATTGACGATGCTATTGAACAATTATACGCAAATGGATACATGCATAACCACTTGCGCATGTATACAGCATCGATGGTATGCAATATGGCCAAAGCGCATTGGTTACAGCCCTCTCAATGGATGTATTACCATTTGCTGGATGGCGACATAGCGAGCAACAATTGCAGTTGGCAATGGGTAGCCGCAGCATTTGCATCCAAGAAATATTATTTCAACCAAGAAAATATCAATAAATATACGTTTAGCACCCAAAAAAATAGCTACTTGGACAGGCCTTACGAGGAAATTATGGCGATGGAAGTGCCAGAACCATTGCGTGCGAAAAGTAATTTGAGTTTACAAACTACATTGCCATATACTGAATTACCTAGTATCAACCCATCAATTCCAACACTCATATACAACAGTTATAATTTGGATATTGAGTGGCACAAGGATGAGCAGGTGAATAGAATTTTGTTGTTAGAACCTTCGCACTTTAAAAAATATCCTGTGAGCAAAAAAGTTCTTGCGTTCATCATTGATCTTGCAAAAAATATAGAGGGGATAAAACTTTTCTGTGGTGAAATTAATGAAATTATTGATTCAAATGCCCAATCAAATATTGCCATTTCAAACATCATATCAAAAGAACACCCATCAAGTAATCATTATCCTGGAATAAAGGAAAGCAGAGACTGGATGTTCCCAGAAATCACAGGAAATTATCCTTCTTTTTTTGCGTATTGGAAAAAATGCGCTAAGCAACTTGGAATAAAATAGTACATTAAAAATTACTTGCATTTTTATTTACTGTATTAATAACTAAGAATTATCCGGTACTGAGCTATAATTTTTTGGGTTTAATTGAGTCTAATATTAATTTAGAATATATATACCTCCTGCTATCACTGACAATACAATTAGTTTTTAAATTTAAAACAATTTCATAGTATAAATTCCCAAAATTTAGCCATCTAAAACATTTTTTGTTCTTGTGTTTAGTAGTCGGAAATGCTACTATTATTATATAAATTATGGATATGCAAAATTAAATAGCCAAAGAGAACAGCACCCAAAATCAAAGCATTGTTAACCACACCTTCCACAGAAAAAGACAACTTTATTAAAATTGTAGAGATGACAAAGCCAGAGTTCCGAATAATCTTATGAAATTTATCAGAGTAAAAAAAAGAGAACAAAAGCAATATCACATCTATGACAATTAAAACCATGAAGAAATCTTCGAAAAAGATATTATTAATATTTTTAAAAGAGGTTATATTGTTCCAATGGTCTTGCACGGCGGAGATTAACCAAATACCGAAAGAGTAAAAGGCAAGGACTACTAAAAAAGGGATCAACACGGTGGCAATGCTTTTTTTAAGTTTTATAAACTTAGTTGTTTTAAATTTTTCCCCTAGCGATTTAGGAGTTTCTTCGACCCCTTGCTTCTTTATTTTCTTATAAAACAATTGAATTAAAAAAAACAAAATTAAGGTTGTTAATACATCGTAGGTAAACTGGAGATCATTTTCTAACCTAAACCAATTGGTGGTCATTTCGATATTGCCAATATCTTTAAAAATCCGCCTGATAACAATCAATGTTATAATTTCGTATTGCTTGCCTATGTATATTGAAATGGACCGAGGCAAAAAAAATACAAGTAAGAACACTTCATAAACTAGAATAAAAGAAAATGGCGTATACACTGCCGAAATAGGGCTTTTTGTAAGTTTTGAAGAAATATGTAATACATCTTGACTTACTAAAAAAATAACAAGTAAATGCACAATGAAACTCACAATAGCTATAGAAATAATGACATGTTCTATGCGTTCTCTGAATTCTTCAGACAAGAATTTATCAAAAACATTTTTCATTAGCTCCGCAATTATTTGAAGGCATTAGTAAAGTTAACCAAATTGAAAGTCTTATTGTTTTGAGAATTAGAAAAAAGGGACACAAAATCCTAAGATATAGTAAATTGAATTTTGCATTAGAACACTATTAAAAAAAGCTTTGCAAATGTTTTGACTGTTCATTTTTTATGGAGTCGACTTTGAACTATCTTAATTTTAACACAAATAGATTCTATCTATTCTATTATAGCTTATGGCACACCCAAATTCTATTAGTTTTACAAGAAACCAGCTTTTAAAAGAAAATCACAAACGTTAAACAAACACAACCTTATTCCATCACTTCGTAAAAGCTTCAACTTATTTAGATATACTTTTTGTATTTCTTTTTAAAAACTAAGCATCATTTGATAGTTTGGATTTGAATGATTTTCAGTAATTTTAAAATCATAGTTTCCAATGATTTTGAAACCAATTTTTTTATAAAAATTAACGGCTCTGTGATTTTCTTTCCAAACAAATAACCACATAGCAAATTGGTTGCTTTGCTTGGCTATTTTAATATTAAAATTAATAAGTTCAAGGCCCAATTTCAAATCGAAAATCTCCTTGAGCAAATAAATCCGGTCGAGCTTGGTTACATTTTTATATTGAATATCGGAATGTTCAGCGTTCAATACAATTTTAGAAAATCCAGAAGGTTGCTTATTGCAATATAGAATATGATAAATGTTACTGGAATTTTTGAGTTCTTCTTGAATGCTTAAATTATTATAATTACGCTCAATAAATGCATTCATATCTTCCACAGAACAACTTTCCTTATGAGCTTCTGCTACCGAAATTTTACCAATCTTTACAATTGCCTTATAGTCTATCTCAGTGGCTTTTACAATTGAAATCATAGAATGAGTGATTGAAAATAGTTGTTTATTATAAACGCAAATATAACGACAATCCTGCAAGTACTATCGCAATCATTAAGGTTAGAAAAATCCAGCATATTGATTGTTTTACTGTTTCAAACTTGCTTTCACAAAGCAAGGCATTAATTTGCAAATAAAAACAGATGTCCAATGTATTGAAAATATCCGCAAGTTGAATTTAGTTTGTATTAATTACAATTAGTAATTCAGGTTAATACCAACCCCAAAGCCCATATCACTGTCGTAATGTGTCCGAATGCCTATATTTTTTCTAATAATATACCGTAAGTCAAACATGTATTCCTTATCTGTATTAATCATAAATCCCGCTCTAATTCTTTTAGAAATGGGAATATCTTCACGCATTAGTTGAAAACGAAAGTCGCCATTTTGAAAAACCTCTGCTTGAAAAACGACTAGCATAGGCAAGGTAGCATCAAAACCTGCGGTAAAAAGGCTACGATTATCCTTTGAATTAAGCATTCCAAATACATTATGCTCTTGAAAATTTATTTCACCAATTTGCTGTCTATACCGCCAGTCAAAACCAACAAAAGGCATAAACCATTGCATTTTACCAAGGTATCTTCCAAAATGCGTTTCAGTTTCATAGCCCATTGTATTCATGTAGCCGAAACGCCATTCAGTGCTCAGACTCCAACGGGTATTTTGTAACATTGCCATGCCGTCATTTCCATTGGTTGCAAAATCATTTGATGCCATAAAATGAATCTGATTGCTTTCTCTCTGCAATTTTTTATACGCCCACTTTTTATTAGGGAGATATGGATTAACTGCTTGATTCTCGTATGAAAAAACACGGTTCATTCCTGCCATCATGTGATACAATATGTGGCAATGAAAAAACCAATCACCTTCTAAATTGGCATTAAATTCTATGGTATCTGTTTCCATTGGCATTATATCTAAAACGTTCTTTAAAGGCGCGAACGCGCCTTGACCATTTAAAATTCGAAAATCATGACCATGCAAATGCATAGGGTGCCGCATCATCGACCCGTTGTATAAAATGATCCTAATATTTTCTCCCTTTTTAATTAGAATTTTATCAACTTCAGAAAGCACTTTATTGTCCATACTCCAGGTATACCTGTTCATATTGCCAGACAATTCAAATCTCAATTCTTTAAGTTGTGAAGCCTCAGGAAGAGTTGTGGAAGTTGTTGCTTTTAACATTGCATAATTAAGCGTAACAATGTCGGAAAGTTCGTTACTTTTGTAATTATCCTCTGTCATTTTCATCGCCTTCATCGCTTTGTCTTTCTTTTTAATTGCACCTGTTATTTCTGGATACATAACGACATTCATATCCATTTTTTGTAAAGACATATTCATCCCCATATCATCCATTGAACCATCCATATTCATCATACCATTCATCATTTTCATGCCTTCAAAATATTTTAGTTTGGGCAAGGGGCTTGTTAATTGTTTAACGCCACTGCCCAAATACAAGGAGCTCGATCGAATGCGGTCTTCCGAGGTTGCCAAAAATTCATAGGCTGTATTTTCTGCCGGAATACTAAC
The DNA here is from genome assembly GCA_029945665.1 of bacterium. Taxonomy (GTDB): domain Bacteria; phylum Bacteroidota; class Bacteroidia; order NS11-12g; family UBA955; genus JABMMZ01. The sequence goes on from JAQSCZ010000125.1 coordinate 20,440, forward strand.
AATAACATCGTAAGTTTCAGAAACACCAATAATGAGTCTATCAACTTCTATAGGTTCGACATCATTCCCATCGTTAGCCACTACAGTCATTTTCCCTCCAGCATACGAAAGCCAAAAATAAGTGGAAGCGCCACCATTCGAAATTCGCAATCGAATCTTTTCGCCTGATTTGAAAATTGGCGATGAAGGTGTAAGCGCTTTAATTTGACTTTCATTACGCCCATTAATCAACAACTTTTCGTAGTAAACATCGCTCACATCCATGGCCAACATACGTTTCCATTCATTGGTAATTTTAGTTTTGAAATGCCCTGCTTTTATAGCTTCTGTGTAGCTTTGTGTTGTTCCTTTTTTTATGGCGAACCAGTCTGAAGCATTATGCAACATGCGGTGTACATTTTCCGGTTTTAAATTTGTCCATTCACTTAATATCACTGGAATCTGAGGAATATCGTCTATGCCATTTCTAAAGGCTGGATCTTCCCTCTTCTTTAGTAAAATCAATGACCCATACATCCCTAATTGCTCTTGCAACCCCGAATGTGAATGGTACCAATGGGTACCACTTTGTTTAATAGCAAATCTATAAATCATTGTTTTATTAGGCGCTATAGGCAATTGCGTCAAAAAGGGAACACCATCTTCTTTATTTGGAAGATACAAGCCATGCCAATGCAAAGATGTTCCTTCATTCAATAAATTATGAACAACTATTTCCGCTGTATCACCTTCAGTAAATGTAAGTGTTGGCATAGGAATTTGTCCATTTACAGCAATGGCTCTCTTTTCTTTTCCACCAAAACTCACCAAAGAATCTTTGATATAGAGCTCGTAATGAACAATTCTACCAGGACTTATCTGAAAAGATTTTGAAGACAAGCATGATGAAGTTAACAGCGCTATACCAAACAGAATAATTTTTATTTTAATTATAATTTTTATACTCATTATTTATAGATTCATATTTTTCAATCGCAAAGAATTTACAATAACCGAAACCGAACTAAAACTCATTGCAGCAGCGGCAATCATTGGCGAAAGCAATAATCCAAAATAAGGATATAAAACACCCGCAGCAATTGGGATTCCAATTACATTATAGCCAAAAGCAAAGAACAAATTTTGCTTAATATTTTGCATTACTTTATGACTCAATTTTTTGGCTTTAACAATGCCTTGCAAGTCACCTTTCAGTAACGTTATTTTTGCGCTTTCAATGGCAACATCGGTACCGGTTCCCATTGCTATTCCAATGTCTGCTTGTGCCAAAGCAGGTGCATCATTAATACCATCGCCAGCCATTGCCACTATTTTACCCTTTAGTTGAAGATTTTTTATAAACTCTAATTTATCTTGCGGCAAACATTCGGCTTTGAATTGCGCAAGATTCAATTCTGAGGCCACAGCTTTTGCGGTGTTATGGTTGTCGCCGGTTAACATAATTACTTCAACCCCATCATTCATTAATTGTTGGATGGCCACTTTACTACTAACTTTAATGGCATCAGAAATAACAAGGAAGCCTTCTAATTTTCCGTTAATTGCAAAATAGGAGACTGTTTTTCCCTTTTTCTGTTCATCTGTTATTTGCAGCTTCTGAGCTTCTGTAACTGTTATTTTTTTATCTTCTAAAAGTTTATCATTCCCAATCACAATTACCTTATCAGCAACCAAGCCTGTAACTCCTTTGCCAGACAAGGCTGCAAATTCCGAGATTGGCAATATATTCAACTCAGCTACTTTTGCTTTGTATACAATGGCTTCTGCTAATGGATGCTCGCTCTGCGAATTGATAGAAGCAGCCAACAATAGCAGTTCATTTTCTTCATAGCTATTAAAAGAATAAATCTTTTCTAAGGATGGTTTTCCTTCAGTAATGGTTCCTGTTTTATCTGTAATCAAAACATCTATCTTATCCATTTTTTCTAAGGCTTCTGCATTTTTAATTAATACACCGTTTTGTGCACCTTTACCTACGCCTACCATTACACTCATTGGCGTTGCTAAACCTAAGGCACACGGACAGGCTATAATTAGAACAGCCAAGGCATTTACAAAAGCAAAAACATACGTTGGTTCTGGACCAAAAAACTTCCAAATAAAAAATGTAATAACAGAGGAAAGTATAACCGTTGGCACAAAATATTTAGAAATTTTATCTGCCAATTTTTGAATCGGTGCTTTACTTCTACTGGCATCATTTACCATTTTAATTATTTGGGCAAGCAGGGTTTCGTCGCCAACTTTTTCGGCTTTCATTACAAAAGATTTGTTGCCATTAATCGTACCTGAACTTATCTTATCATCCTTACTTTTTTCTACTGGTATCGGCTCACCAGTAATCATCGACTCGTCGATATTGCTACTGCCTTCAACAATACTTCCATCAACTGGAATTTTGTCTCCCGGTTTTACACGCAGAAGATTCCCCACCTGAATATCGTGAATAGAAATTATTTTTTCTGTGCCATTTTCAACCAAAACAGCCTCTGTTGGAGCCAATTTCAAAAGTTCTTTTATCGCTCCACTGGTTTGGCTATGGGCTCTTGCTTCTAGCAGCTGACCTAATAAAACCAAGGTGAGTATTACTGTCACTGCCTCGAAATACAAATAAACACTCCCATCTGCATTCCTAAATTGACTTGGAAAAATAGAAGGGAAAAACAAGGCAACAATGCTAAAAAGAAATGCGGCACCTGAGCCTATTCCTATTAAACTAAACATGTTTAAGTTCCATGTTTTAAAGGATATCCAAGCTCTTTCGAAAAACATCCAACAGGCATAAAAAACAACAGGCAATGAAAGTGCAAATTGAATCCAATTTTTGAGATCCACATTCAACATTTTATTGATTGGGTTATTCGGAATCATTTCGCCCATTACCAAAATTAAAATTGGCAAAGTACAAACCACCGCTATTCTGAATTTTTTTAGCAATGTATTGTATGTCTTGTTTTCATCTGTTTGCGGCATCATTGGCACTAAATCCATTCCACAAATAGGGCAGCTTCCTGCTTTATCTGCAACAACCTCTGGATGCATTGGACAGGTATATTTTCCTTTTTGCAAAACAATTGCTTGCGGCACCAAATCCATTCCACAAATAGGGCAGCTTCCTGCTTTATCATATATTTTATCGCCCTCACAGTGCATCGGACAATCATATTTTTGGCTGCTATTGGGCAATGGAACAATTGTGCTTTTAGGCTTTTGCTTGAGTGTTTCTTGCAACATCCCAATGCTATATTTTCCACCATCTTTTTCCATTGCAGATTTAAAAGTGTCCAAAGAAATATGTTCATCCATTTGGATGGTCGCTGTTTTTTCTTCCAAACTAACTTCTACTTTTGCCACGCCGTGAACTTCTTTTAGTATTTTTTGAACATGTTGAAGACAGCCATTACAGCTCATTCCTCCAATTTGATAGGTATGTGTCATTTTAATTTTATATTTTTAAATTATAAGGATAGCCTTTTACAGCTATCCTTTTTTAATTATTTAATGGTCTCTACTGTTTTACCACAAGTAAGCATTTGAGCACCGAAATACGGATTTTTAATTGCGTTTTCTTTACTCAACCAATTGGCGCCTTTGCCATCATTTGCCATTGGACAATGCTGATAATACACGGATTGTTCATATTTTGCAACCTTCATCAGGGTGTAAATATTGTCAGATAACCGTATAAAATGTTCTCTTTGATGTGATGCATCCTTCGTATTGGCCATGTGCTCGGCATCTTCTTGCAAATCAGTCAATACTTTCATCCAAACTAGGTGTACATCCATAGAAAGCTTATCCATCTTTACGGCCTTGATAGCCGACAAAAGAGCTGTCGATTTTGCGGATGCCAATGCACCATCTGTTTTCACCAGCGCATCTTTAACTTCAAAATACTTATCAAATATGTTATTTAACTGATTTGATTCCTCAATTTCCAAAGATGATTTTTGAATTGCTTGATTGGCTGTATCCATTTTCATTTTGGGCGCTTCTGTTTTAGCAATTGTCTTTTTTGTTCTATCGTATTGACAGCAATTTGGAAGATTTGAGTAGGCTAAATCTGGCGACAAAAAGCTATCGCTGTCATAGCCTGCCAAAGCTATACGCTTTAAAATTTCGGCAGAATTGGTTTGTTTAGTATCGAAAGTAAGGGTAGCCATTTTGGTATCTATATTCCATTCCACAAGTGACACTTTTTTTACGTTACCCGCCTTTTCTATGGCCTTTTTGCACATTCCGCAATTTCCATAGATTTTAATTGTATCTGTTTTGGCATTTTTAATTTGTGCATTGCACGCTGTGATTGATAGCATAATTGTTAATGCTATCAAAATTTTTGATGTTATTTTTTTCATTGTATAAATTTTTTTTAAGTGAATTTATGAACTCCACTTCATTATTAAAAACTGTTAAATTATTCAAGCAAATATTGCTTTTGTAGGGACAGACCTATGGCCTTAAAGTTAGAAATTAACCTATATTTGGTGGCAACCAAATGGCGTAAAACCCTGAAGAAAGGTAGGTTTCTGAGTGAAAACTTTGCTTGTTCTGAATAGGGAAATCAAATCCCAAAATTATGTTTTCTTGAAAAACCAAAGTCATGCCACTAAAATGAAACGCAGTGCAATGGCAAGATTTGTCGCCACATTGTCCGTTGCAATCTTTTTTTTCATTGGAAAGATGGTTGTGATTTTTGCAACAATTTTTTCCTTCTACCGCTTTTGAATCTTCTTTTTGACAGCAAGACTTTACAATTGCTGAATTTGATGCAAAAGTTGTATTTGGCATCAAAAAGAAAGCAATCATAAAAAGTGTCAATATATTAAGAAACCTTCGCATTTAATTAATAATACAAATATACCATTTTAAATTTATCAGATAATCAGAAATCGTTAAAACTACAATTTGGAATGCTTTATAGTTTAAAAATGCTATCCTTTTTATAAATCACAGCGTTACTCTGTAAAAACTTGAACAATCAATTGAGTCTCACCACGGGTTCGGTATCAATTCTTAATCAGTATATACGCATTCAACGAGGTGGCAATTAGCAACCAAAGCACATAGGGCAGAATATAAATGGATTTAATACCGAGGTTTTGCCAATACATAAATAGCAAGGCAATAACAATTAAAGTTAGGGCAACAATGAGAACTAAACCAAACATTACATTTTGGAAATAAAAGAAGCATGGATTCCAGCCTACATTTAGTATCCATTGTACAACAAAAAGCAGTATTAAACGATTTCTATTTGCTGCCAATGGCCATAAATAGGCCAAGTAAATACTAAAACATACCATGATAGTGGTCCATGCAAAACCGAACACCCATCCTGGCGGTGTCCAAGGCGCTTTGGCAAGGCCTGCATACCAAGCAGAAGTGACACCTTTGCCTGTAAAAAAGCCCCCAATGGCCAAGGCTGCAAAATTAATCAATATGAATAATAGTAGACGGTATATCATTTTTGTTTTAAATTTAGACATGTGATTTATATTTGTATGGCTTATTATTTGAAAGATATAATTATCATTTATTTGGTTACAAAAATATTAATGATTATAATTTGTAACCTATTTTCAAATTTACTTTCACAAAGCAAGGCATTAATAAGCGAATAAAAAAGTGTATCGGTTTATTGTACAAACAAGTATTGTAATTGCACAATCTAACCTGGTCTTTATTCTTAAAAAAAAATCAAGCAACTAAATACCAAGGATATTTAAAATACACTGATAATATTTTATTAGAACATTCGTTACTAATCCAAATTCAATTTGTATTAATATACCTATTTACAATAAAGTTTTAAATAAGTGAGCGCCGCAGTATCTCCCAAATTATTCGCTGTTTGGAAATCAACACAGGCCCCTTTTTTATTTCCAAGGGTATATTGATACAAGCCCCTATAAACATAGGTTTGAGCTCGCTCAGGATTTAACTCTATGGCTTTTGTAAAATCGACAATTGCGCTATCATATAATTTCTTTGAACCATAACACAAACCACGGTAATAGTAACTATTTTCGAATCGTCTGTTACATTCTACACTTTGGGTTAAACTCTCTATTGATGCGTCTACATCGTTTTGATTAATTCGGAATGTCGCTTTAGAAAATGCAGCCATTAAAAAGTCTGGTTTCCTTAACAAAGCTGCATCCATATCTGCAATGCCTCCTTTCTGATTTCCCTGAAATGATTTTAAGGTACCACGACCATAAAGTGCTAATACAAATTCAGGATTAATAGCAATGGCTTTGTTGTAATTTACCATCGCTTCGTCAAAATTACCTTGAATGAAATTTATTTGTGCTAAACCATAAAAAGCTTTCGCATTTTCAGGTTCCTCTTCTATTGCGGCATTGTATTCAACAATACCATTTTCGAAATCGCTTTCAAGTATATATTCATTTGCCATTACCAAATGTTGATTGATAGTTTTACTATCGCCAGCTGATAACTTCGATTTTGCTTTGTTTTTTGGCGTTGAATTACAAGCACTCACAAGCAAAAGCAAGATGAGTAATAGGTTTAGATTTTTCATTCAGAGATGATTAAAGGGTCAAATGTATTGAATAATGGGAAGCTTACAAAATTCGGGAAATAGGAGACTGTATCCTTTGCTAATTTATAATACTTACTCTATGCTTTTTGTTTTCAGTATTTGAGAAAACATACCGATTGGTATGTTTTATTTCTTTCGACCAACAAATCTGATAACAGAACCTACACCATTGTGGTAGAGACCCTCATTCAATTCTATAATGGTTTCTTCTAGCGCTAATATTTCATAATTATCGAAGTCTTCTTTTATCTCTTGAATAGAAAAAAGCATCTCCAATTCTTTCGGTCCACCTACTTTCTCATCCTTGGAATTATAGGCCAAATGACTTTTACTGAAGGCTTCGAAGATGATTAAACCGTCTTTTTTTACATAGCGATCGAGGGTTTGATGATAGGCCGATTTAATAGCTGCCGGAAAGTGAGCATAGATTAAAGCTAATGCATCAAATTGATTGGCTTTAAAATCTAATGTTTCCAAAAATCCAATCTGATAATCAATGTTAACATTATTCATTTCGGCCAACTGCATGGCCTTGTCTTTACCTGCTGAACTGATATCAAAAGCAAACACCTCCCAACCTTGTTTGGCTGCATATACTGCATTCCTTCCTTCACCTTCTGCAGGAAAAAGTATGCTTCCAGGAGTTAACTTTTCAAGTTGTTCCTTTAAATAATTATTAGGTTCTTCGCCATACGCATATTCTGATTGGCGGTAGCGTTCATTCCATCTTTCGGTCCAAGTATCTGTCATGTGTTCGGTTATTGAGTGATTGAATTCTAAATATATCTTGTAGCGCAAAACTTTATGCAACTATATAATTTCGATGCCACTAAGGTAAGCTTGATTTTCAAATTTAAACGCATTTAAAAAATCTAATTACGCCTTCTGATTTGAATGATCAAATAAATCAAAACAACAAGCAACAACCAACCAATTAAATACCAATACAAATGAGAAATAAAATTCGTTTCGCAAGGCGCACATGGTTGATTGGGGATACAGGGTGCGCAACGAACTGACATTTTATGAACGCCATACATTAGTATCAGGAATAAATTACCCATGATCCACGCAAATAAATATTTTGAATAGCCTAATTTCCTCATATTTGAGTTTACTTTCTTCATAATTCATTTTAAATGGGACTATACTTTACAAGTATAAATTACAATACCATTGTTCTAAAAGTTAAATTTATTCTAGGCGTGTTAATGCGTTTTGTTGGAGGTAAACTATGCAACCAATTACTTTGCGTATTGCCCTTCATTAATAACAAACTACCATGTTCGAGTAACAATGAAATGGTTTGCTTATCTTGTTTGTGTTTAAACGCAAATTTACGCTCAGCACCAAAGCTGATGGAGGCAATTGCTCCATCTTTTTTTAACTCCTTTTCTGCATCGCTATGCCAAGCCATGCCCTCTTCCCCAGTGTGATATAAATTAAGCAAGCAGGCATTAAATTGTTCACCAGTCTGTTTTTCTACCATGGTTTTTATTTCGAATAATTCATCGGACCAAATCAATGCTTGTTTCGTTATTTTAGAATAGGTATAATTAAAATTTGTATCGCCATACAAGGCAACTTTTCTTTTGGTTACTATGTGTTTTCCGAAAATTATAGCCTCGTCATTTCTCCATTCAATCGCATGCATTAAACATTGTAGATAATAACTCGCCACTTCATCGGTAAATAATTTTCCAAAATAATTAACCACTCCATCTTTCGGCAATAGGTTCACAGTTGAATTGTTTTCGTTACTAAATAAGTTCATTGTTTGATACCAATTTTATGTTTATTTGTTAAAAATCAATGTTTAGATGATCATTAATTTTGGCAGCCTCCCATCCTATTAAGGCCGACTTGCGATTTATACCCCACCTATAGCCTCCCAATTTCCCAGTCGCTTGAATGACCCGATGGCAAGGAATTAGAAATGCAATAGGATTGCTTCCAATAGCACTACCAATGGCTCGAGCAGCTTTCGGCTGATCAACAAGTTTGGCAATGCTCCCATAAGTTGTTAGGCAACCCATAGGAATCTTTAGCAAACTTTCCCATACCTTTAACTGAAAACCGGAACCGTTTAAATGCAACTTAATTGGTTTAAGTTGTTCCCAATCAAGCCTAAAAATATGCAATGCATTTTGTTGGTTCACATCGAAATTTTGCTTAAAAAACGCGTTGGGAAACTGATTATAAAGTTCACTCAACGCTAGTTCTTTATCTTCAATAAAAACTAAATAGCAAATCCCTTTTGCTGTTGATGCAATTAAAATATCGCCAAATGGGGTGAGAGAAAAACTATAATTGATAGCTAAATTCTGACCACCATTTTTAAATTCAGCCGGTGTCATCCCTTCTATCTTAATAAATAAATCGTGTAGCCTACTGGTGCCAGACAAACCCGTTTCACTGGCAGTTTCAAACAAAGTCATTTGTTTTTCTTTTAACATTTTTTTTGCGTATTCGATACTAATAAATTGTAGAAATTTTTTAGGGCTGGTGCCAACCCACTCCTTAAATAAGCGCTGAAAATGAAAAGGACTTAAATGAACATTTTCTGCCAGTTCTTCTAAACTTGGCTGACTTTTAAAATGGGTTTGTATATAATCAATTGCTTCTGTAATTCTTTGATAATTGATAGTATCTTGGGCGTTCATCTTATCTATTTGATGAAGCAAATATCGCTTATTTTTATTTGTCAGAAAATCCGAAACTTGCTATTTTTATCAAAACAAAAATAGCTTACAAATTTAAAAACAGGTTGACAAAGAAAACAACTTTAATAAAAGAATAACAAATTCTCGTAAGAACAATTATAAATCGACAGACAAGATGTTTGATCACAACCTAGAATTTATGGCTCGGATAACCGTCCTTTTTTCAAAATTTGACATTGACAATCAATAGCATAGGATAAACAGACGCCAAATTATAAAATATTGTGTAGTTTGCAAAATGTAAATAGTCCGTTATGCTAATACCTGAATTTCACACACAAGAAGTTGACAGACTGCAAGCTTTGGCGGCTTATGGGCAAATAGATACGCCCCCCGATGCAGACCTCAATGATTTAACAAATCTTGCTTCTGATATTTGCAATACCCCTATGGCACTTATAACACTTGTGAATGGTTATCGCCAGTGGTTCAAAGCAAAAAAAGGCATTGATATAGTTGAGACACCCCGTGAAATTGCATTATGCGCACACAGTATACTTAGTAACGAAGATATTCTAGAAATACCCGACGCACGCCTAGACGAAAGGTTCAAGGAAAATCCATTTGTTAAGGGCGAACCTCATGTGGTATTCTATGCTGGCGCCATATTGAGAACGGAAACAGGATTGCCTCTAGGAACACTTTGCGTTTTAGATACACAACCACGCAAATTGAACATGGAGCAATTAAATGCACTTAAAACAATTGCAGACCAGGTAATGTACCGTTTTGAGTTACAAAAAAACCAAAATCAATTGCTCGCATTGAGTAACGAATTGCAAAACAAAAACGACGAACTTGCTCGGTTTGCTTATGTCGCTGCACATGATTTAAAAACGCCCTTGAACACCATCGGAGCCCTTGTAGATTTATTCAAAAAGAATCACTCAACCCCTGTCGATGCAGAGGGTCATAAGATATTATCTTTTATAAAAGATTCTTCCGACCGACTCTACAAATTAGTTGAAAATTTACTTAATTTTTCACGTTTAGACAATTTAGACACGTATTCTAAAACCAATATTTCGCTCAAAAGCCTTGTGCATTATCTTACTAAAATTTCTGGATCAACGGTTCCGGTAAAATTTTCTCTAAACTCAACACTTGAAGAGGTTGTTTTAAATGATACACTGCTCGATCAAATATTGATGAATCTTGTGAACAATGCCATTAAACACAATGACAAGGATACTGTCGAAATTGAGTTAGCTGTAGCTGAAACGGATACACATTATATGTTCACTTTGAAAGACAATGGACCGGGGATTGCCACAGACAACTTGCCTAAAATATTTACCTTGTTTGAAACTATTTCTAATAAAGACCGATTTGGAATTAAAGGGAATGGCATTGGGTTAGCAACTGTAAAAACATTGGTTGAAAAAAACCAAGGCCGCGTTTCTGTTGAATCAAAATTTGGTGAAGGCTGCTCCTTTCAATTTTCATTAATCAAATAGAAATTTCCTCTTAAAACATACCAATCGGTATGTTTTAAAATACCATGTTTATTCATGAAACAAATACAAAAAATGCCAGAATAAATTGGTTTAAAAAATTGACAATTGATTTTCTTTTTTACAGTTTGCTAATCTTATCAATCGCTCTTTTTAAAAATCTAAGTTTAAGCTATTTTGAAATCCCAATAACTGTTTACTTTTTACTGAAATTAGGCAACAGCTTAACCCAACAACATATTTGCAAAATTGAAATCAATGCCGCAAATAATCAGTTGAAAATTTATCTAACAAGCAAAATGTCTGGTGATGATATAAGAACTTATGAATTATCGAATGTAAGTTCAAAAACAAACCCTAACTCACACTTGTCGCAATGGATAAAAGGTCCTTTAACTTTATTTATAGCCTTACCAGATAAAGCAGTATTTCAAATCAATGGCTATTATGGCTTTGCTCCGGCAGCCTTAAGAAGTATAGATGAGCAATTAAAATAAAAACATAGAATGTGCGTTAAGACTCAATGACTCTAAAAATAAATCTGATTCTATACTACCTAATCCTACTTTCCTTTTTTAGCATTGGATGTCAGACTTTCAATCGCAAATCTGAAAAAAAAAGACTTGAATACAGTCCCAAAACAATCCCACTGATAACCTATATTACTTATGATTCAACAAGAAATAATCGAAAATACAACAAAGGCTATCCTGCCCAAATAACCATTACGGATTCGATTCAAATTGAAAGTTTATTGATGACATGTCTTGCAAAGTACAATATTTTTGAAGAAAGGTATTACGACGAATTAAAAACGAAACAACCTCTTTTAGACATTTATAAGGAGAATTTCATTATTACACTTAGTCGATACAAAAGACAATACATGGCTATTATTAATCCGCAAGGCGAAAAGGAAGTATGGATCAATTGTTTTTGTACACATTGGAACGAGATAGACATTCATTATCCCGTTGAAGTTTCTGATGGAGGAAATTGCTTTTTTAATTTAAAAATCAATTTAAGCAAAGGCATTTATTATCACATGATGGTTAACGGTGATGCTTAAATAAAAAATGAATTACATTTGAATTAATAAATACATCCATGCTTAAACCAGAACCATCCGAATACAATCCATACTTTAAAGCCTATATAGATTTAGTCCCCGAAGGCCAATTTCAAGTACTATTAAGTCAAAATAGTGAGCGCATGATAGCCTATTGCAATGCGATTTCCGAAACTGATTCTAATTATCAATATGGTGCCGATAAGTGGTCGATTAAGGAAGTGCTAATGCACATCATAGATGTCGAGCGCACCATGGTGAATAGGGCATTTGTTGCATCTCGCGGTGATAATGAATCGACCCTATTTAAGATGGACGATGCCCTCTATCAAAAAAATGCCAAAGCAGCTACTCGTTCATTTAAAAACTTGGTTGAAGAATTTAATTTAGTTCGCGCAAATACATTTTTTTTCTTTAACACATTGAATGATTCCCAATCCGAATTAAAAGCCAATACTGTTCCTCAAGCAATATCAGTCCGCGCGCTTGCTTATATTATCATAGGCCATAGTTACCACCATTTAAATATCCTAAAGGAGCGTTATAAATTTTAACAATGGCATATAACGAAACCCTTGCCAATCGCATTCGCGAATATTTTGTCGACCATTTGCAATTCAATTTCGAGGAAAAAAGAATGATGGGTGGTTTAACTTTTATGTTAAATGGCAAAATGTGCGTTGGTGTTTTTAAACAAGATTTAATGTGTAGAATTGATCCCGAGCAACACGAACAAGCCATTGAACAAAATGGCTGCAAAACAATGGAGTTCAATAACCGTGGGATGCATGGCTATGTTTTAGTGGATGAAATGGTGCTCAATAAAAAAGAGACCTTCGACTATTGGATGCAATTAAGTATTGAATTTAATCCAAAAGCAAAGGCCTCTAAAAAGAAAAATAAAAAATAAAAATCGCTACTTCACCGCATTATAATTTGATTCCAAAATAAGTGGCCAAATCTTTTGAATTTTTAATGGTATCATTGGCTTTTGTAACTAAAAAGGTATAAACGCCATCGTTTTCAACTTTCATCTTTGCAAAATCTTCTTGTTTCAGTAAATACAAGTCGCCAGTTCTAGTAAACATTGCCAATGCATTATTTCCTTTTGGATTGCAACTAAAACTTTTGGCACTAAAACTAAATGCACCATTAAAATCCAAATCAATTAAAGAAACTAAATAAGGATTTGAAATTAATTTTCCATCCTGATCCTTATACCTAGCAAGCACATTTACCACCTTTGGTAATTGATAAATTTGATCGCAATTATAAACTCCAAATGATGGCACATTTAATCCACGTATAATATCGGGATAGGTATGTCCTACATCGGCTCCACTAGCTAATAGAGTTGCTGTGCGACCATTATTTGCAAATAACCCTTTTTTATTATCATTAGGTTCATCACCATGGAACTTAACTGTATCAATTGAAGCTTGTACAATTTCATTGTTTGCATTAGCTCCTCCTACCCATCTGAGTAAAGGGCAATGTCGTTTTTTTCCACTACCTCCTCCTGCATTTTCATTGATTGGAGCTTTTTTAACCTTTTCTCTAATTTGCATTGGTCGATTGGGCAACATTTCTTGTTCCATTTTCCATTCATTGCTTGTTTTATTTAAACTAAAAAAAGCCATGTCTTTTACTTGCCTGGCGATGGCATAATCCACTGTTAATTGCTTCCCTTTGCAAAGTTCAACTGGCTTACCTCCATATGTCCCTTGAATTTCGAACATACCCGCACTGTTAAAATGGTATTCGAAATTATTCGCTTTATAAGTCATTTTTATACCAGAAAAAGCCATCTCAGCCGAATTGGTATACTCGCGAAACATTAAATCTAGAGTTTGATTCGAATTAGAATTCACACCACAATTAAAGGCATTCTTTGGTACATGAATTTTTGTTCCCTTAGCATTTACAACGATGGTTGTATCTTTGTTCATGTTTATTTCAAAATGTGTAAAAGGCATTTCGAAGCCTGTGGGCAAATGAAATTCATTTTTAATGTAACATATCTCTACCCGGCGATTTTGTTGCTTCCCCAATTCACTTGTGTTTTTTTCTTTGGGCTGCAATTCTCCTTTGTAAGTAATTTCTATTGGCTTAAAATCCGATACATTACTCTGCAAATAATTGAGCACCGTACTGGCTCTTTCCTTCGACAGCGCAATGTTATAGGCATCACTTCCTTGGCAGTCGGTATGACCAACGATAGAAACTACACTAATTTCTTTCAGTTTAATTTGCTTGATAAATTGATTCAATTGTTCCTTGCTTTTAATGGTAAGTTGTGATTTAGAAGATTCAAAAAAGAGTGTTTCAACCAGGATTTCTTGTGCCATTATATGAAGGCTCAAGCAACCTAAACAAATAGTTAAGATTAATTTTTTCATGTTATTTAATGTTGATTTTAAAAAAAGGTAAACCAAAAAGAAAATGGAAATAAGAAAATGGAGATTGGAATTCTAATCATACTTTAAACGAAAGTCCACCTATAAAATTGCTTTTTAACACCCTACAATTTATTGTGTATGAAGTAAAATTTTTTCCAAAATGGCTTCTAAAGCTGTTAATTAAGCTTTAATTGCTTCTAAAATCAACTATTTACAAAACATTAAATAACAAGCATTTAAATTATTCAAATAAATATTTGTCGTAACAAATAAGAAAGAATTATTTTATTTTTGAGTATAAAATACTATTTTTGATAAACACTATTGTTTTTTTTTAAGTTCCAAAAATTAAAAAAACAAAACATTATTGAACATCCTTTTAAAACCTAAAAAAAAGTATGAAAAGTATGAACAACAAACCCTTTCTCGCTAAATTTAGCAAACAAACAACAAGTGCTGCTCACCCTTCTCACTTGTTTCAAGAATTTGAACACAACTCACTTCTGCATGATCATGGTGTGGAACAACAAGATGAAGAAAAAATAATACCTTCGAGTGAGAAAAAATCAAGTTCATTTGGTCGAAGATTTATTGGCTTGCCTATTAAATCGCGTTACAAAAAAGTAGCCACTGCCATGAATTTCCTAGAAATTTTTGACGAGGAAAAAGAATTAAAAGCGCGTTTTAAAGCACGCCATATTTAATCTTAAAAATCTGTTTGATATTATTTAACCTTGGCTATCAACCAATGGTTCTTTAATGGCTTTACGAAATTTTCGTAATCGCTTAGTGTTTGGATATTGGTATCAAAAAACAGAGTATCATCATCAATTTTACCTTTTTTGTACAAATTTTTCAAATCGTTATAATGACTAATCTGAAATTCATAATCTAGCATATAGGCGATGTGCATTTTATCAAAAAAATCTATTTCAAATTTTCCTCCAATGTCTTTTAACAGGTGCACACTTTTATCAATACTGCAACCACTTGCTGTATTATGGGACTCGTCTACTACTAATGTTATAAAGCGATCGTAAACCAAATCAAAATCAGCTTTAAGTTGATTGTTGTGGGCCGTCCAGTCCTTACAAAAATGACTGAGCATTCCCCTTAATACAGTATGCTCTTCGACTGTAAATTCTCTAGATGCTTGGTAAATCCAAAGCTTCGAATCGGGTGAAAATGTTTCAAATGATTTCATTCGTGTATAAGTGCTATTACTTTGTCTACTTCTTTTATTATTTCGTTGATTTTATATTTCAACTCTCTGTTTTCATTTGGTGAGAGCGACTCACCTGCTCCAACTTGATCGGCTATTCGTTTTATTTTTAATTGTTGTTCCAGCTTTTGAATCGAATTATTTTGGATTTCAATTAATTTTTGAAGCCGTGTAATGGTTTGCTCTGTTTTTTTTTGCTCAAGCAATAACCTTTCATTCTGCGATTTTAGCGCTTTTACTTTGTCTTTTATTTTCGCTAATCTACTGAGCAATTGATCCATTTATTTTCTAATTACAGCATTTAAATTTTGTTCAAATTGCTTAATCAATTTTTGCATTATTGCATCAATTTCTTTTTCATTCATGGTCTTTTCCTCGTCGTACAATTCAAAACCAATAGAGATCGATTTTTTATCTTCATCTAATGGCTTACCCTCGTATACATCGAAAACATTCACTGCCATTATGTTTTTAATATTGGCCTTTTGCACCATGCTTTGAATGGCTTTAAATTCAGTTGCCTTATCAATCACCAAACTCAAATCTCTGCGAACAATTGGAAACTGAGGCAATGCTTTTAATGCGAATTTTTTATCAGCAGATTTGGTCAATAACATGGTCCAATTAATGGTTGCAAAATATACCTCATCTTTGATATCGAATAAGGCTAAATCTTTCGCATCTACTGCTTTTATCTCAGCGCATTTTAAGTCGCCGCCCAATGCCACACAAAGTCTATTCACAATCGATTTTAGAAAATAATAATCAACTGGCTTTTGTTTTTGTTCCCAACTTTCTCCAGTCGTATTGCCCGATACAAACAAGGCTAATTCCTCTTTCTCAAAATATTGAGAATTGGCCATTAAATAGGTTTTACCAAATTCGAAAAAGTGTGTATTAGTTTGCTTTCTGTTTTTATTATATGCAATTGCTTCTAAGCCTGAATACAGCATGGACTGGCGCATCACATTCATTTCGGCACTCAATGGATTGGCCATGTAAACCAATTTATCTTTGACTTCGTAAACCTTATCACTCACCAAAGAATTGGTCATTATTTCAGAAAATCCCATACCTTGCAACAAACTACTGGCTTTATTTAACATTAATCGCTCATTGGATTCCGCTTTGTAATTCAGCGATAATCGCATGTGCTTATTGAGTGGAATATGTTCAAAACCATAAATACGAATAACTTCTTCAACGACATCAATTTCTCGCGTAACATCACTTTTAAATAAAGGCACAGAAAGCGACCATCCATTGTCTTCTGAACTATTGATTACAATCCCTAAGCCAGTCAGAATCTGCTCAATTTTTTGATCAGGAATTTCTAAGCCTCCAATTTTTTGTATGGTTTGTTTTCTTAAATAAACTGCAAATGGCTCCAATTTGGTTGGGTAAACATCTACAAATTCTGACTCAATTTTTGCCCCTGCAATATCCGTTAAAATAGCTGCAACCCGCTCCAAGGCAATTATTGTCATTTCGGGGTCAGTACCTCTTTCAAATCTAAATCCAGAATCGGTATTGATACCATGTGTCTTAGCACTTTTTCTAACCACATCAGCACTAAAATAAGCGCTTTCTAAAAATATTTTTGTAGTAGCCGCATTTACCCCACTTAATTTTCCACCATAGACACCTGCAATACACATGTTTTCTTGCGCATTTGCTATCATTAGTTCATGTCCTTTTAGTGTATATGCTTTATCATCTAAGGCAATAAACACTTCGCCAGCAGTTGCTCTTTTTACTTTTATATATTCGCCAGCAATAGCATTGTAATCGAAAGCATGTAAAGGCTGACCCAATTCATGCATCACAAAATTGGTAGCATCAACCACATTGTTAGTTGAGTTTAAACCAATTGCTTTTAACTGCAATTTCAACCAATCAGGACTCTCCTTAACAGTAATACTTCCTAACACTAAACCCGAATATCTAGCACAAGCAGCATTGTCTTCAACTTCAATCTTAAGTGTTGATAATTGCTCAACAGGTTTGGCAGTTTGGGTAGGTTTTTTCAATTCGATATTGAGCACAGTAGCCAATTCTCTAGCGACTCCTAAATGACTGGTGGCATCGCCTCTATTCGCTGTTAATCCAATCTCAAATACAACATCACTTGTAACATTAAAATAATTTGCAAGTGGTGTACCAATGGCCAAAGTTTCAGGTAAAATCAATAAACCATCATGACTTGCACCCATTCCAATTTCATCTTCAGCGCATAACATCCCCTCGCTTACCTCACCTCTTATTTTTGCTTTTTGAATAGTAAACGGCTCACCTTTTAAAGGATAAATAATAGTTCCCACTGGCGCTACTATCACTTTCAAACCAGCCGCAACATTAGGAGCACCACAAACAATGGAGAGTAATTCACCATTTCCAATATCTACTTTTGTTAAACTTAATTTATCGGCATTCGGATGCTTTTCGCATTGCTCAACCTTACCAACCACAAGACCTTTTAAACCACCTTTGATAGATTCAATGGTTTCATAATGCTCTACTTCAAGGCCAGTACTGGTTAAAATTTGCTCAATTTGTTCCGGTGACTGATCGATATCAATAAATTTTTTTAGCCAATTAAGTGAAATTTTCATGTACCCTGCGAAGATAATCCCAAAATCTTAAACCAAAGTAGTCTATCGAACAAATTTTTATCTTATAAAATATGAAAACCATGTGCATAATTTCGGCTATATGGAATAGATCTAACCTTTTATCGTTATTGCTTTGATTTGGTCGAAGTAATAAGACTCCTTAATGGGTATACAATTATTTTCGGCCTTTGATTTCATTATATGAATAGACAATTATTTTCATTGATAGGCCTTTTAGCATGCATTTACACAACCAAAGTAAGTGCTCAAAAATTTACGCTCAAGCAATGCATCGATTACGCTTGGTCGAACAATTTAGACATTAAACAAAGTGAGCTTAACAATGCCTCGGCAAATATTGATGTTAAAGCAAGTAAAGCCATTTTATTGCCTAACCTATCGGCAAGTGCGGGTCAAAATTACCAATTTGGTCGGACGGTAGATAGATTTACCAATACATTTATTAATCAAACCATCCGATCTAATAACTTCGGATTGAGTGCTGGGGTATTATTATTCAGTGGTTTTCAAAATCAGAATAACATCAAACAAAAAAGATTCACCCAAGAGGCAAGCGAAGAAACAATACAATATACTAAAAATTTAATTGCTCTAAATATTTCAAGTTCATTTTTGCAGGCCATTCAAGGCATTGAAAGTATTAACAACGCCCAGTTGCAAATCGCTTCAACTCAGCAACGAATTGAGAAGGCGCAAAAACAGGTGGATGCTGGGGTAGCCGACCTTAGTAATTTATTGACACTTAAAGCACAAGTCGCTAATGAACAATTGAACTTAGTGAATGCTATAAACAATAAAAATGTAGCTATGCTAAGTCTTAGAAATCTAATGCAACTTCCCATTGATGAAGCGCTTGATATTATTATACCAAGTGTTGAAAGTATTACAAGTACAAAAAACCCTGTTGTATTAGAAATATACGAAACTGCGTTAAACAATTTACCACAAATTAAATCTGCAATTAAGCAGAGTGAAGCCGCTAATGCACAAACAAATTACACAAAAGGGGCTTTATCACCGTCTATTTCATTATACGGTAGCTTAAGTACTGTTTATTCGCAAAGCGCGCAAAAATATGCGTATAGCGCAAATCCCATAGGCTATCAAACCATCGGTATTACGCAAAACTCTAATGAATTAGTGGTTCAGCCTATTTATGCCATTACCAAAGAAACTATCAAATTTGGCGATCAATTCAAGAATAACATTGGACAAGGTGCAGGGTTAAGTTTTAGTTGGAATTTATTCAATGGTTTTCAAGTCCAAAACAGTATTCAAAAAGCTAAAATCAATCAACTTATTTCTGATATGAATTTACAAAAACAAAAGAATACTTTGATGAACGATATCAATACTGCAGTAAATAGCTACAATGCGGCAAAAGCCCGATACGATGCAAGTTTAAACAATGTGGATGCTCAAAAAACAAGTTTAGATTATATACAAAAAAGATTTGATGCCGGTGTCACAACAACATTCGATTTTATAAATGCCAAAAACGGATATTTACAAGCACAATCTAACGAATTACAAGCCAAGTATGAATTGATATTCAGAGCGCTTATAATTGAATATTACAGAGGCAACACCATTACATTTTAAATTATGTCAAAAAAGAAAAAAATAATCATTACCATTTCGGTTATCCTATTAATCATTATCATTTTTTTTATGCTCTCTGGTAAAAAAAATATGGGAATTAAAGTAGCAACTGAAAAAGTAGCTACTCAAAATATTATTGAAGAAGTCTCCGCAAGCGGAACCATATATCCGGAAAGTGAAGTTAAAATTAGCCCAGATGTATCTGGCGAAATCATTGACCTATATGTTCATGAAGGTGATACTGTAAAGAAAGGACAGTTACTCGTTAGAATCAATCCAGATTTGTACCAATCGCAACTCGATCAGGCAAAAGCAGGATTGAATAACGCCAAAGCGAATTCATCAAATGTACAGGCTCAATTAACTCGAACTAAAGCGAATGTTGAGATGCAAAGAAAGAATTTCGATCGTCAGAAAAAACTTTTTAGCGACAAAGTAATTAGTCAACAGGAATACGACAATTCAGAAGCGCAATACAATATGGCACTGGCGGAATTAGAAGCTTCAGAAAAACAAACATTGGCATCTTTTTACAATACCCAATCAGTTGAAGCAGGTGTGCAACAAGCTGGCAAAAACTACAATAGAACAACTGTGCTTGCACCTGCAGATGGCATAATAACTGGATTAAATTCAAAAAAGGGTGAACGTGTTGTGGGGACTGCGCAAATGGCAGGTACCGAAATGATGCGTATTTCTGATTTAAGCAGAATGGAAGTAAGAGTAGATGTCAATGAAAATGACATTGTTCGTATTAAAAATGGAGATACTGCAGGAATCGAAGTGGATGCTTATCAAGGACAGATATTTAAAGGAATTGTAACGCAGGTAGCAAATAGCGCAAAAAATAGTGCTACATCTGCAATATCGACTGACCAAGTAACAAAATACGAAGTAAAAATATTAATTCTTAAATCATCCTATCAAGCTATCATGGATGAGAACCAAGGAAGAATGCCATTTAGACCAGGCATGAGTGCAAGTGTACACGTATACACCAAAACAGAAAGAAACGTATTAGCTGTACCTGTATCATCCGTAACACTGAAGGAGAAAAAAGACAATTTAACTGAAAAAGAAGAAGTGGTGTTTGTGGTTGAAAAAGGCAAGGTTATAAAACGCGCTGTTAAAACCGGCATTCAAGATACGCGTTACATTAAAATAATAGAGGGCATTAAACCCGGAGAAGAAGTGGTTTCAGCGCCATTTGAGGCTATCAACAACAAACTAATAGATGGTGGTAGCGTGCAGGTGGTTGAAAAGGAAAAACTATACGAAATAACAGATAAGAAATAGTGTTTTACACGATCAAAAAAAAAGCAGCTTAATGAGCTGCTTTTTTTTTGATTATTTTTTTTTAGATTTAAAACCAGTCTTTCATTTTATCAAAAAAACCTTTGTCTTTTTTTGCGTTTTTAGGCGAAAAATGATCTGATTCATTTAGCTTTTTAAGCATTTCTGTTTCTTCATCTGATACCTTTTTAGGAATCCAGATATGTATCTGTATCAATTGATCGCCTGTACTATATCCATTAACTTCAGGAAAACCCTTTCCTCTTAATCTCAGAATTTTGCCGCTTTGTGTACCAGGTTCAACTGTTATTTTTGCTTTTCCATCAATGGTCGGCACTTCTACCGAGTTACCTAAAATTGCATCGGAGACACTAATTACTAAATTATAAATGACATGTTGGTCTTGTCTCGTTAATTCAGCATGCTGTTCCTCTTCAATGAGAATTAACAAATCACCATCGATGCCACCACCAGTGGCCGCATTTCCTTTGCCATTAATAGACAATTGCATTCCCTCTTGCACACCCGCAGGTATTTTAATAGTTGTTTCAATTTCTTCGTAAACTAAACCTTGATCATTAGCCCCTGCTGGTCGGTGGTTCATCATTTTTCCACTTCCACCACAGGTAGGGCAAGCCGAAACCGTTTGCATCTGACCCAAAAATGTATTGGTAACTCGGGCTACTTGTCCAGTCCCTCGGCAAGTAGAACAATCTTTGAATGTTACCCCTTTGGCAAGTACTTGTTTCTTGTATTTTATTTTTTTCTCAACTCCATTTTTAATGTCTGAAAAATTTAATTTTAACTTTATGCGGATATTGCTTCCAACATTCGCTCTGGTTCTTCCTCCCCTGCCGCCTTGACTGCCACCAAAAAAATCGCCAAAACCACCGCCTCCACCAAAAATATCTCCAAACTGACTGAAGATGTCATCCATGTTCATTCCACCGCCATAACCTCCTCCCGAGGCTCCACCAACGCCTGCATGACCATATTGATCATAACGTTGCTTCTTTTGCGCATCGCTTAATACCTCATAAGCTTCGGCAGCCTCCTTAAATTTTTCTTCCGCTTCTTTATTGTTTGGATTTTTATCAGGATGGTGCTTAATGGCCATCTTGCGATAAGCCTTTTTTATTTCTTCTACTGTTGCAATTTTAGTAATCTCTAAAATTTCGTAATAATCTCTTTTAGCCAATGTCTTAAATATTAAAGTTGATACTTATTAATTACTCTCCAACAATTACTTTCGCAAAACGAATTACATGACCATTTAATTCATATCCTTTTTCAGTTTCATCAACTACTTTGCCTATTAAGTCTTCGCTAGGCGCAGGGATATTGGTGATTGCTTCATGTCTATCAACATTAAACGAATGACCAATAGATTCGATTGGCTTTAGACCTTTGGCGGCCAAAATCGAACTAAATTTGTGGTGAATTAAATCAATTCCTTCTTTGTACAAAAATATGTCTTGAACGTCTGCCTTTTTGGCTCTTTCAAAATCATCAACTACTGGCAAAAACGACAAAATAACTTCTTTTCCAGCTACCTGTAAAAGCTCAGATCTTTCTTTCATTGTTCTGCGTTTATAATTATCAAACTCCGCATACAATCTTAAAAACTTATCATTGCTTTCTTTCAACTGGGCTTGCAAGCTTTCTATTTCAGAAACTTCGGTTGCAGGTTCAGTGTTGTTTTCTAAAGTTGATTCTAAGTTCTCCTCATTTTGGTCAATAGGCTGATCATTATTCATATGATGCCAATCAGTCAAAAACATTGCCAAGCCGCCATATCTGACAACATGACCTAAAACAATAAGACTAATTTATTTTAACAAACCATCAATGGCTGTCTCAATATCGATAACCTTAGGAGTCGTTTGAACGACTGTATTTGATTTATCTATTAAATAAAAAACAGGTATGGTATTAATTTTATAAGCCTTTGCAATGGGAGAATCGTATTTTTTAAAATCGCAAAAATGGGCTTTCCATAAACATTCATCCTCTTCTATGGCGCTTTTCCAGCTTAATTCATCTGTATCCAAAGATACACTTACAAAAGCCACTTTGTTATTGTTTTTATACTTCTGATAAATCCTCACTAAGTTCTTATTTTCAGCTCTGCTAGCTTTGCTCCAAGAAGCCCAAAAATTGAGGACAACAACTTTACCTTTGTATTTTGAAATATCAAAAGAATCTCCGTATAAATTAGTTGACAAAATGGTTGGTGCGATTGTTGGGATTTTCAATTGTGTATTAGCCTGTCCAGGGTAAAAACTATAGACAATAAAAAATATTGGCAATGCTAATAATAAACCAATGATTGTGAATTTGTGCTTTTTCATAAGAACTATTTAGTCTAATCGTACAATATCTGCGCCAATATTATTTAACCGTTTGTCAATGTGCTGATAACCACGGTCTATCTGTTCAATATTTTTAATCGTACTGACTCCTTTTGCGCTCATCGCAGCAATGAGCATTGCAACCCCTGCGCGAATATCAGGAGAGCTCATAGTAATGCCCTTTAATGGAACTTTCTTATCAAGTCCCATAACATTGGCGCGGTGTGGATCGCAAAGAATAATCTTAGCACCCATATCTATCAAATTGTCTACAAAAAACAAACGACTTTCAAACATCTTTTGATGAATCAAAACATTCCCTCTTGCTTGTGTCGCTGTAACCAAAATAATACTTATTAAATCTGGTGTAAAACCTGGCCATGGTGCATCAGAAATAGTCAAAATACTGCCATCAATGAATGTGTCAATTTCATAATGTTCTTGACTTGGAATATAAATATCATCCCCTCTAAACTCCAATTGAATTCCCAATCTTTTAAAGATATCAGGAATAACGCCTAACTCAGGTATGTGACAATTCTTTATTGTAATTTCACTGGCAGTCATTGCGGCCAAACCAATAAAACTGCCTATTTCAATCATATCAGGCAACATTGTATGCGCTGTGCCAGAAAGACTATCGACACCCTCAATCGTTAATAAATTACTACCAATGCCCGAAATTTTGGCGCCCATTCGGTTTAACATTTTGCACAACTGTTGCAAATAGGGCTCGCAAGCGGCATTGTAAATTGTTGTAATACCATTTGCCAATGCTGCGGCCATTACAATATTAGCGGTACCCGTCACAGATGCTTCATCTAAAAGCATATAAGCTCCTTTCAATTTACCCTCGGGTGTAGAAACCTTATAAAATTGTTCTTCAGGTAAGTATTCGAACTTAGCGCCTAATTTCATAAAGCCTATAAAATGGGTATCTAGTCTTCTTCTGCCAATCTTATCTCCACCCGGACTTGGAATATAACCTTTTCCAAAACGCGCAAGAAGTGGCCCTATGATCATTATTGAACCTCTTAAACCCGCACCTTTTAATTTAAAATCTGCTGAATTCAGGTAATCAAGATTGATGTTATCTGCTTTAAATGAATATGATTCTTCTCCAATTTTACTAACCTTTACGCCAAGGTCCATTAATAATTCAATAAGCTTTAAAACATCGCGAATTGCAGGAATATTGTTAATTACAATTTCTTCAGGCGTTAAGAGTACTGCCGAGATTATTTGTAAAGCTTCATTCTTCGCACCTTGAGGGATAATTTCACCCTTTAATTTTTGACCACCCGTTACTTTAAAAGTTGACATTATAGAAAATTACTTTTTGAAATTATTGTGCTTTTTATTTTTGTTATAAAACTTATTGTTGCTGTTACTGTTGCTATTGCTTCCAGTATTATTGGGTTTGAAGAATTTCTTCCTGCGTTGTTCTAAAGTAATCTCCAGTGCCTCAGGATCAATTTCCAATTTACTACTAGACATCATTTTTAAATGCTCTGCCAATTGTTGGTTAGTTAAGTTTTCATTGTTCCAATTTCTAGAAGAGTTGCTCATAAAAGAAGCTAACAAATTCAAAAATTCGTTCTTCATTTCAGGACTATCAATATTGGTCGCTTTATTGACCATGTTTTGTAGATTCCTGCCGTAAAAACGAAATTTTATTGGTTGTGAAGAATAAGGGATCGGTTCAGGTTTCTTCACAATGGCGTCTTTTTCAGGTGCAGGGTAAGGACAATCAACATCCAATTGAAAGCCGGCAATAATATGTAAATGGTCCCAAAATTTTTGCTTATAGTCTGCTTGTTCTTTGGCCAATGGATTCAAAATTTCCATTACGCCAATCAGTGCTTCAGCCATTTTAGTGCGTTTAATTCGATCATCAATGGCTAAGACATGGTCAACCATTTTTTGAAAAGCCCGTCCATATTCGGAAATAATTAATTTATTGGATTGGGTATTGTACTCGAAAAGTTCAGTCATATATAATTGATTTCAAATTTAGGTGAAAAATTAGGATAAAAAAAAGTCCCGCAATTAATTCATTGCAGGACTTTCATATTAATGTTGTTAATTATTTTAATAAACCAGCTTCTTTATTTCTTGGTTCAAATGTCACAGTATGTTTTGCTTGATCTGAAGGATTTACAAACTCGATTTTCAAGTTTTTTGCCTTCAACATAATAATTTTGCAATCCAATGGTCTTGATTCGCCTTCTGCGTGTGATAAATCAGGCGCTCCAAAAACGATGTTGCTATGTTTACTACCAAATGACCAAGCGCCATGAGAGGTTAACAATTTAAACAAACTATTCTTAGTATACTCATAGTACAAATTAACTAAACCAGTTTGATTGGCTACAAAGTATTTATTCCATGCAGTTGAATTTTGATAAGCTTCTGTATATTGAAGATTGTACTCATATTTTCCAGTTTTATTGATAGAAAGTACTAATTGCAATGAGTCACCATGTACGAAAGATGATTTGATTGCGTTATCAGTATTACCATTCACTTGATAATCAGTAACAATCCATTCATTACTAATTCTTACGCGTTTAGTTCTCAAAGAGATCCCTGGACCTTCATCATATTTACAAGCTGATAAAATAAGAGAAGAAATCGCAACGATTATTAATAAATTTTTAATTTTAATTTTCATAATATTTGGCAAATATAAGTATAAAGTATTCAATTTAACAAATAAAGGCAATAAAGTTTGAAATTTTAGAAATAAAATAACAACTTAACAATGCCAAAATAATTATCGGTGTCCATTGAAAAGCCAGTAGATTTAGAACTGGTTGAAATCTTTCTAGCAGTTAGCGTTGAAGTTGTTTTATCATAGGATTCTGACGTAATTTCATTAGCACTTCTAACATTAATGGAAGGACCATAGCCCAATTCTCCTCCCAAAGATACCCGAGGAGCAATAAAATACTCGACCCCAACAAAGCCTCTGACACCAAAGGTTAAACTAGAAGATGCATTAATAATTGTATTTCTTATAACCCCTGTATCTTCATTTTCAATAGAATTACCATACTTAAATTTGGTGTCAAAACCACTGTTATAATTAAAGTAAACTTCTCCGCCATAATAACCTTGAACCCTTGTTGTACCGCGTCTTTTTTCGATACCAAAACCAATTCCAATGATGTTATTCTTCGTTTTTTGAACATCTTTAACAAGGCTGCCACTCGCCGCGCCGGGCGTTTTATCGGCTACATTAAAATTCAAAGTGTTTGAATTAACACCTATCCTAAAATAACCACGATAAGCTAACTGATTTGTTTTCATGTATTTAAAAAACAAACTTTGATTAGGTGTAGCAAACGTTGGACTAGGGGAAATATTGTTGTTATTTCCATTGAAAAAATTGCCGAAATAATTCAGAAAAGGATTGGCTCCAAAGCCAATCGCAAAATCTCCTTGTTGTGGCAAAATAGCAATGCCTCTTTTATTTTTTAAAACAGGCTGTAATTGAGAAAACAGGCTACTAGTATGCATTAGACATAGCAGTATGAGCGCTTGTTTGGCTATGTTATTTAATTTCCGGTTTATAAAATTCATGTAAATATGATGTTCGATTTAAATGCAAAAATATACAAAAAGTAGCTATTCCAATATCATAAGCTTAGCAAACTTTAAAACCAAGGTCTTTTCACCAGCCTCTACAAATCGAATAACTGCTTTTCTGTTATCTCCACTATCTTGAATATTCAACACCTGACCTTTCCCAAATCGCTGATGTTCAATTGTTTGCCCCTCCATTAAATTGGATGTGTCGCTTTCTTTGAAATTGGAGGAAATCTGAATTTGCCCAGATGGCCTTGAAAAAACAGGTTTTCCTACATTCATACCATACCCCTTTCCAAAGTTGGGTGATTCCTTTTTCTTTAGAACAGGTGATTCCATTTTTAAGGTATTTTGGTATGAGAATTCTAAATATTGACTTTCAATTTCCCCTAAAAACCGACTTGGTTCGCACGGAATTAAATTACCATATTTAAAACGACTGGTTGCAAAAGATAAGGTTAGTTTTTGTTCTGCCCGGGTAACTGCTACGTAAAACAATCGTCGCTCCTCTTCTAATTCCTGACGACTTGTTAAACTCATCTGACTTGGAAACAAATTCTCTTCAAGACCAACTACAAAAACATTTTTAAACTCAAGACCCTTACTGCTATGAATGGTCATAAGTGTCACGGTATCCTTATTATCTTTATCCTTATCAGCATCTGTTAACAAGGCGATATCTTGCAAAAATTGTGAAATTGTTTTTTCGTTTTCGTTGGTATCGTCTTCCGTAAATTCCTTAATACCATTCAATAACTCCATGATATTCTCATGGCGCGAAACGCCTTCGACTGTCTTATCCTCATAAAGCGTTTTCAAAAGGGTCGATTGCTTCGCTACATATTCAGCAATTTCGTAGGCATTCTTATTGGCCACCATCCCTTGAAAACTGGTTATCATGGTATGAAAATCGCGAAGATTGGAAATACTGCTGCCCAACTCCGCTGCAAACTGCTGAGTATGGCTAATTATTTCCCATAATGAACACTCATTTTCATTGGCTAATACCGTAATTTTATCAACTGTTGTATTTCCTATTTTTCTCGCTGGATAATTGATAATTCTCTTAAGCGCTTCATCGTCTTTTGGATTCACAACTAAACGCAGATAGGCCACCATGTCCTTTATTTCCTTGCGCTGATAAAAACTTGTACCTCCATATACTCTGTATGCAATGCTATTTTTCCTTAATGCCTCTTCAAATGATCGGCTCTGAGCATTGGTTCTGTATAAAATGGCAAAATCCGAAAAAGACAAATGCTGGGTATTCATATCTTCAAAAATACTTTGAGACACCATGCGACCTTCCTCATTATCACTTATCGCACGCATAACCTTTATCTTTTCTCCTGCTTCGTTGTCAGTATAAATTTTTTTGTCTAGTTTTTCTTTGTTATTGGCAATAATGCTACTACTTGCATTCACAATAGTGGAAGTACTTCTATAATTATTTTCTAATTTAAAAATATTTAATTCAGGGTAATCCTTTTCAAAATTCAATATGTTCTGAATATTGGCTCCTCTAAAACTATATATACTTTGTGAATCATCGCCAACAACGCAAATATTTCTATGCATTGCAGCCAATTTTTTAATGATCATATACTGACACAAATTGGTATCCTGATACTCATCAACCATGATGTATTTAAATTTATGCTGATATTTATACAATACATCTGCATGTTCTTTAAATAACTTAAATGTATTTACTAATAAATCATCAAAATCCATGGCGCCAGCTTTAAAGCACTTCATTTGATACAGAGCGAAAATTCTAGAAATCAATGGCCGTCCAGCCGAGGTATCTGCCTCCATTAATTCTGGAATAGTCATGTATTCCTTGGCGGTGATTAAACTATTCTTCGCGTTACTAATCCGGTTGTATATCAAACCAACTTTGTATAGTTTATCGTCTAAATTTAGCTCCTTCACAATGCCTTTAATAACACTTTTGGCAT
Organism: bacterium; assembly: GCA_029945665.1. Classification (GTDB taxonomy): domain Bacteria; phylum Bacteroidota; class Bacteroidia; order NS11-12g; family UBA955; genus JABMMZ01. The sequence continues at coordinate 49,306 of JAQSCZ010000125.1, forward strand.
CGTCTGTATCATAAATTGTAAAATCCCTAGGGTATCCAATTTTATCCGCCTCAACACGTAAAATCTTAGCAAAAACACTGTGAAAGGTACCCATCCATAAATTTCGAGCTTCTGTGCCAACAACCGTTTCGATTCGATTTTTCATTTCTTTAGCCGCTTTATTTGTAAAGGTTAAAGAAAGTATATTGAAAGCATCTACTCCTTGTTTAATGATATGGGCAATTCTATAGGTAAGGACACGGGTTTTTCCACTACCAGCGCCCGCAATAATCATCACTGGACCATCTGTACAAAGCGCAGCTTCGCGTTGAACTTCATTTAATTTATCTAAGTATGGAGGATAATTATTAATTGACATAATAGCAGACTACAAATCTAATTGTTTGCGTAAAAAAATTTCAAAAAGGATATACACAAAAGCGACTTAAAATTATTGCTAGCTAATCTTTAATAAATATGCATCCAATTGGAGCAAAACACCCTCCTATTTTAACCTAGTGAAAAATTAAAAAAGTATTTTTACTCAGTGCCCAAAAATCAACTTGAATTCGTCCAAAAAGCGCGAAAACAGGACCAAAGTACAAAACGCAACATAATTTATAGTGCTGAATTACTGCAATTTACACGCAAATTTCAGATTAAAACTAGACTTAATTTGCAAATTAGAGATTGCGATATATGTTTGTGTATGAGGTGTTCGAAAAGGTAAGTATTTTTACTCATTAAGCATTTATACTCAGCAATTTAGCACTCATTCAAAAACAGAAAAAACCAAAATAAAATACATAAACGAAACAGAATTAAAAAACTAAAAACAAATCCTAAAACTAAAAAAAACTAAAACTATTGAAAACACATTTTTACTTGAAAATTAATAACTAGACAAATAAATTAAATTGCTTTTGACAAGAACTAAAACTACGAAAACACACAACGGATTTTGACAAGAACTAAAACTACGAAAAACACACCACATTAATTTAGAGTAACAAACATTAAAACACATTTACATTCATGAAAAATTCAATTATCGAAATCGGTTTAACCAGATCAATGAAGTACACACTTTATTCTTACATCATCTGGTTTTTATGCTTAGGCATTGTATTGGTATCCTTTTTATAATCATTATAATAAAAAGGCAAATACCAACAGGCATTTGTATCTAATTCATACACATGCTTTTTTTAAGTTCTTTACACACATTACACTATTTAACTCATTTAGCTAATTTAACCTTGGCTTCTACCTATAGCCTTTGTTAATTGCTGAATAGTATTTTTCCACATGACTCTCCTAAGCCGTTAAAAGTTTTACAACACACTACTTAAACGCAAAAAAACCCCGAGAATTTCAGTTTCGGGGTTTTTTGTTTATATAAAAAAGTTAAAGGGCTTTCAAACTTTGTTTGATCATATCTTCAACTCCTATTTGAAGCTTGTTATTATTGGTAACTTTCAATAAAACTTTTTCAGCAATAGCTCTTTGAAAGCCTAATGCCTGTAAAGCCAAAAGCGCTTCATCAAAGGCTTTGTTTTTATGATCTGGCATTGCACCCATCTCACCAGGAGTTGACATCTTCGCCATTTTATCCTGCAACTCTAAAATGATTCGCTGAGCTGTTTTAGGCCCAACTCCCTTAACTGCTTTTAAGGTTGCTATGTTCCCAGTTGTTATTGCGCTTATTATTTCATTTGGAGACTGACCACTTAATATCATTCTAGCGGTATTGGTGCCAACACCATTAACAGAGATTAGCTGCTTAAACAATTGTCTTTCTATTTCATCAAAGAAACCATAAATAAAATGCCCGTCTTCTTTTATGGCCAAATAAGTTAACACCCGCGCATCCTTCATGTTTTTAAATTGCTCGTATGTGTTAATACTAATTTGTATATGATAACCAATACCATTGGCATTAATTACAATGAAAGCGGGATTGGCATGTTCAACTTTCCCTTCAATAAATTCGTACATCTTCTATTTATAATTTAAATTTCAAAAAACTTTTAATTGAACTAATTTAAAGCAATCATCCAATTGAATCTATCAGGAATATCGCCCATTCTAATGGCATTAAACTCTGCTTTAATACGTGCGCTTAATAAATCAATATTCATATCCAATTGATAGGATTTTCCCTTATAGCTAAATAATTCAATATTGGTTAATGTGGCAGCTGTTCCAGAAACGAACATCTCTAACAAAGCGCCAGTCTCATGCCATTCAATTAATTCATTAATACTAATATGCTTTTCTACCACTGTTTTGCCCCAGTCCTTGGCTAATTCTATTACAGATTTTCTGGTAATTCCAGCCAATAATGTATCACTTAATTCTGGTGTATAAATGGCATCTTTTGTAATTACAAAGACATTACTTGTGCCAGTTTCTTCTAAAAAAGTATGGGTTGCACCATCTGTCCACAAAACTTGATCAAAGCCTTCCTTTTGAGCCAACATGGTTGGGTACATGGCTGCTGCATAATTTCCTGCACATTTCGCCGAACCTGCTCCACCTTTGGCCCCGCGGGTATAATACTCTTCAACTTTAACTTTCAAATAATGGTTGTAATAAGCATTAACAGGACAGGCATAAACCATAAATTTATAGGTTTCGCTTTGCTTTACACCTAGAAAATCATCAGTTGCAAACATGAAAGGCCGGATATATAATGCACTGCCTAATTTTTGCGGAATCCAAGCTTCATCCAATTTTACTAATTTCTGTAAAGCCTCCATGAAAATTTCTGCCGGCAATTGAGGCATACACATGCGTTCTGCAGAGGTATTCAATCGCTTTAAATTTTCCATAGGACGGAAAAAAGCAACTTCACCTTTGCTATTTTTAAAAGCTTTCATGCCCTCAAAAATGGCTTGTCCGTAGTGTAATGCCGACAATGTGGGACTCAAGGCAATCTTGCCAAACGGCTCTATTCTTGAATTCTGCCACACTCCTCCTATATAATCGACTGAAAACATATGGTCTGTAAAAACTTTACCAAATTCTACATTCTCTATATCATAAGAAGAAATCTTTGTTTGTTCTACATGATTTATTGTAATTTTGACGCTCATTTATAAGTGCAAATAAACATATTTTAATGGATGATAAGTTAATAATACCTGAAAATTTTCCTGAACTCGTCAATCTTTTCGTTGGCGAAGAGTTTTATATTGTCAAAGAAAGGATAAATTATGATTCTATTGACCATGAAGGAGGCAATAAATATAGATTTCTTCACATTATGAATCATGGTGAAGATAAAATAATTCCTGAAGGACAAAGAGACTTTTTTTTCAAGATGATTAATGCCATTCGGACCGATAAAGTATTTATGGATGCCGATGGTTTTGCGGTGATCAACGTCAAAAATTACGAAGGCTTAACTTGGAAAAATGTTGAAAAACTTTTTAGTCCGAAAGCCTGTATTTTTTGGGGTGTCGACCCATCGACCATGGATTTGGTATGCAGAAAATACAACGGTCTGGTTCACAACGATTGTAAAATAACCTATATCGATGACATTAAAAGCATTAGTGAAAATGACGAATTAAAAAAGAAATTATGGGGATTGGTAAAACGTTTATTCGGGATGCCATAAAACAGCAATTAAAATGAAATTAATTTTTGCAAGTAACAATCAAAATAAACTGAGGGAAATTAAAGCACTTATCCCTCCATCAATAGAAATATTGAGTTTAGAAGACATTCAATACAACCAAGAAATTGAAGAAACTGGACATACCTTAGAAGACAATGCAGCCATTAAAGCACGCACAATTTTCGATGTAACGGGCGAAGCTTGTTTTGCAGACGACAGCGGATTATTAGTGGATTTTTTGGATGGACAACCTGGTGTTAAAAGTGCAAGATATGCAGGCGAGCCAAGTGATAATTCAGCAAACATGGATTTGTTACTGCTCAATCTTGGCAAGACAGAAAATAGAAATGCAAAATTCCAAACAGTAATTTGTTACAAAGACGCAACTCAAGAATTATATTTCAAAGGCGAAATTAAAGGAAACATTACGCATTCAAAAAATGGCACCCAAGGATTTGGATATGATCCTATATTTACCCCGCTTGGTTATTCTCAAACCTTTGCTGAAATGACCGCAGAAGAAAAAAATAAAATCAGTCACAGAAAAAATGCCATTACACAATTGATTTTGTTTTTAAACGGTTTAAAATAATGGCGATTCAAGACCTATTTATCAAAGACTATGATTACGATTTGCCCATTGATAAAATCGCGCAAACGGCCATTGAACCGCGCGATGCGTCTAAACTTTTATTTTACAATAATGGCAACATAACAGACTCTAATTTCAAAAATTTAGCGGAATTTATACCCAAAAATGCAGGATTATTTTACAATGATGCCAGGGTCATACCTGCCCGCATTTTTACACAAAATGAATTTGGCGCACACCTAGAAATATTCCTATTAAAACCATTTAAAACCGAATATTTTCAGGCACTCAATAGTCAATCTTATTGCCTTTGGGAATGTTTAATTGGGAACAAAAAAAAATGGAAAAATGATACCACTTTAACCTTAATTTTAAACATCGAACAATACAACCTTTCGATGCAGTTCGATTGGCATGATAGAGATAACAACATCGTTAAAATTAGCTGGAATAATACACAATTTCGATTTATTGAATTGCTCTTTAAAATAGGTGAAATGCCATTGCCTCCCTACATTAAAAGACCAAGCAACTCAAACGACAAAGACCGTTATCAAACCATTTATTCGAACACAGATGGCTCCGTTGCTGCACCTACTGCTGGCCTGCATTTCACAGATGCTGTCATAGAAAGCCTTCGCAAAAATAATTTCTCAATGAATCCTTTAACCTTGCATGTCAGTGCTGGAACCTTTTTACCCGTTACAGTGGAAAAGGCAACAGAACATCCAATGCATGAAGAATATTTTACTATTTCTATCGATACATTGCAACAGTTATTAAACACCGAATATCCAATAGCAGTTGGCACCACTAGTGTTCGGGTTATCGAGAGCCTTTATTGGTGTGCAGTTAGATTAACCTTAAACATGGAACAACCGTTCATCGTTAACAAACTCGATCCTTATGAATTATCCCATTTAAATTTGGATAAAACAAGCGCATTAAAGACACTCATTTCGTATTTAAAAATGCGTCAATTAACAGCGATCAATGGGGTAACTTCAATTATGATTATGCCGAGTTATAGATTCATGTTTGTTTGTGGCTTAATCACCAATTTCCATCAACCAAAATCTACATTATTGCTTTTAATTGCTGCTTTCACAAATAACAATTGGTTGAATATTTACAAGCATGCCTTAAACAATAATTATCGTTTCCTAAGTTATGGGGATAGTTCCCTATTGCTAAGACAGACCTAAAAAAACAGCTAAAGCGCTTTAACTTATTTAATCATCTGTACGCACGTACTTTTCGCTATCCTTGTCGTATAAGAAAGATAAATCTTTATATTTATCCAAGAAAGAACGCAGTTCAGCAGATGTTTTAAACTCCTCTGTGACATTGCTTGAAACAGGGTGCAGCGTTGCCTTTATATAAGCACTTCCATGCGTAAATTTGTACAAATAATACTCTTTGTCTGCTACTGATTTACCTTGATCGTCTGTAGATGTTTTATCTTTCCAGTCATTTTCTACTTCATAAATTTGAAGAAATTCTGTCTTATCTATTTTTGAGATAAAGCCTTTGTAATAATATTTTGTAACATCTCCAGAACTACTTGTACTTTTCTTTAAAATACGCATAATATATTCACTGTCTTTTGTGATAACAAATTGATCCGCATTTTTGTCTGAACTTTCCTTTTCCCAAGTATTAATCATTTCGGAAGGCACTTTTACTGAAGGCTCTTCAATTGCCACTTTGGTTTGATAAGGACAGCCCATAAACAATATGGCCATAAATAGTAGAGCAAAGGAGTAAATGGTTTTTTTCATACAGATATTTATTTAAGCACAAATATTAAATAAAAAACCCATATTCAACTAATACAAATGCATTAATTAAAATATTAAGCAATCAATTAGATTGGATCGGCAACTATTTTTATTCTGCCAATAATAATATACGGCATGATGTTGTGCATTTGCCTTCTCTTTTTGTATTTAAAAACCATTTTAATAGATTCTTGTTGGAAATAATTTTTCAATTCAATGTCTGCTATATCGAGATTTAAAATTTTAGTTCTGGTATCAGGAATAAACGATTTGAAAGCTATTAAATCCTGACCAATTCCATCGTACTTGATATCCATGTACATTTCATTTAAATCTTTAAAATTACAATATTTTACAGAATCGGGGTAGGCATAATCTAACACTTGCAATTTAAGAAAAAGCAGTCTTGCCGATTTAATAGACTTTTTACTAGCCCCTTGCTTAGCAAGTTCTGATTCAAAATCCATTGGAAAAGCGAAAGACTCTCTGATTATATATTCACTTAAATTGACTGTATCGAGGGCCACTTCGAATTGATCGGCCATATATATGGGATATTCTATGACAACTTCTGTTGGAGATTTATCCTTTTTACAGGCTGATACAAAGAAAATTAATATTGCAAAAACAGATAGTTTCATGAGTTTCATTACTCAAATGTACAAATTTGTTTGTCATTTTAAAGTAATTTTTTAAAATCGCCATTTAAACTACCACTAACACTATCACTTTTAGCCCCGGTGAAAGTTTTTCGAATATTGACATTGTTTTCAATTCTTAATACTCCCATTAAAGCAAAAATCAACGCCTCTTTGTATTTTACCAAACGTGAATCAGGGATTACAAACTCAGCTTCGCTATGTGTTCTAATATAATCCATTAATGTAAGGTTAAATGCGCCTCCACCAGTAACAAGTACTTTTTTACCGACAGCTTGATTACGACTAATATAATCGATACTTTTTCCAATCTGAGTTGCAATATGATCTACAAATGTTTTCATTTTATCCTCAGGAGACAGACGCTCTCCTTCCTTTACCAAATGCCACAATTCTTCATTGATCCAATCGCGATTCAACGATTTCGGGAACGGCATTTTATAAAAATCGATGTCGTTTAATTCTGCAAGTAAGGAATAATTTATTGCGCCTTTGGCTGCTATTTCGCCATTGTGATCGTATTGTAAATTCAAATCGCGCGACACTCTGTTTAAAAGGATATTTGCAGGACTAATATCAAAGGCAACTCGATATTCCCCAACTAAGCCCGAAATATTAGCAAAACCGCCAATATTTAGACAATAGTCATATTCAGAAAACAGCAATTCATCGCCTATTGCAACCAATGGAGCCCCTTCTCCTCCTTTTGCCACATCCATGCTTCTAAAATCGCTAACAACTGGAAAACCGCAGATTGCAGACAGTGAAGCCCCATCGCCAACTTGACGGGTTATCATTTCATTCGGATAATGAAAAACTGTATGACCGTGAGAGGCGATCAAATCGGGTTGAATCTGATACTCGGCAACAAAATCATTGACTAATTGACCAAGAAAATGTCCATAAAAAACATCCGTTTTGGCATAAGAAAGCGCATCGGCCTTTCGCAGTTGCGACAACCTTACTCGCCACTTGTCATCATACGAATAGGTATGAGCAGCCTCAATGTTATAACTATACTTGCCATCTTGAACACCAATGTTGCACAATGCCAAATCAATGCCATCCATTGATGAACCAGACATGATACCAATTACTTTATAATTTTTCATTCTATTAGATTTTTGGGAATAGGATGAGGCAAAAATACTTTTTTTTGTCGATAATTAACTTTTAGTTAACGAACCACCATATCAACCAACGATAAGAGCAATAAAATGCGCCGATTTTTGCTTAAATTTGTCTAATGCTTCGTCTGACTATTATATTTTTTTTTATTACTTTTTCATTGTCTGCCCAAAACAATGAAGAAAAATTAGCAGCACAATACATGATAGAAAAAGCCTATACCAAGGCTGCAGATATCTATGAATCGCTTGCTAAAAAACAGCCAGAATCAATTTATTATTACGAGAATCTTTTGCAGTGTTATATTCTAATGAAGGATTTCAAATCGGCAGAAAAACTAATTGATAAACGCATTAAAAAATTTGAATCAAATTATGGATACCAAGTAGACAAAGGCTATTTATTCAATATTCAAGCATTCGACCAAGAGCGGGATAAGCTATTTAAAAAACTACTAGATACTAAATTTTATGACCAAGCAGGTATTGAAAATTTAGCCAATGCGTTTTTGAAAAGACAATATTACGAACAGGCGCTTCAAACGTATGCTAAGGGACGAAAAGAACTTCGCGATGATTATATTTTCACCTTCGAAATGGCCGATTTGTATATTATCAAAGGTGACCTTAGTAATGCTACCAACGAACTTGTTTTATATGCTGGGCATTATGATTTTGCTATTCAAGAAGTGAAAGATAAATTAATGATGGCTTATCGCAACAGAAAGGATTATGATATGCTTACTAAGAACACCTTACAAAAGCTTCAAAAAAATCCTGAAAACTTAGTTTACAACGAACTGTTAATTTGGAGTTTCATCCAACAAAAAGACTGGCAGGGCGCCTTGAGCCAGTCGAAAGCAGTTGACAAACGGTTGAACGAAGAAGGACGGAAAATAATTGAATTGGGATGGCTCTGTCAAAGTAACGAAGCCTATGATATTGCAATTCAATGTTTCGAATATGTGAAACAATTAGGTGATAACAGGCGCTATTTTTACCAAGCGCAACAAGGTCTGTTACAAAATGGTCTATTACAAATAAAGGCCAGCAATGGTAGTGACATAGCGAATATAAGATTACTAGAAAAGGAATATATTTCTTTTCTAAATTCGAATGGCAATAATTGGCAAACAACTGAGCAAATGGAACAATTAGCTGAACTCTATATTTACTATTTGCATGAACCCAATAAAGGGATTACCGAACTAAACAAAGCACTTAGAATGAAAGAAATTCCACCTATTATCATGGCTAAATGCAAACTTAGTTTAGGCGATGCTTTACTAATCAATGGCGACCCATGGGAAGCAGATTTATTGTACAAACAGGTTGAAAAAACTTTTAACACCGATGAATTAGGGCAGGAAGCTAAATTCAGATATGCAAGATTGTGTTATTTCAGAGGTGAGTTTAGTTGGTGTCAAACGCAATTAGATGTCTTAAAAAATGCAACTTCACAACTCATTAGCAACAATGCCTTGCGACTATGGCTGCTTATTCAAGACAATATTGGGTTGGACAGTACTGAGGAAGCAATGGGTTTATACGCCAATGCTGAATTGTTAATTTTCCAGAACAAATTATTAGAAGCTTCAGTGGTTCTTGATGAAATCCCAAATAAATTTCCACAACACACTTTGGCAGATGAAATCTATTTTTCAAAAGCTATAATTGCAGAAAAACAAGGCAATTACAACGACGCAATTGTATTCTACACAAAAGTGTACAAGGATTACGGATTTGATATTTTAGCTGATAATGCTTTAATCAATTTAGCTAAACTTTATGAATTCAAACTAAATGATTTAGAAAAAGCAAAACAACTTTACGAGAAAATAATTTTAAATTATACAGGTAGTTTATTCGCCAACGAGGCCCGAAAACGTTATAGGTTACTAAGAGGTGACGACAATGAAAAGCCTGCTGATTATTACGGCGACTAAAAAGTTTTTTCCCACATTTCAAGCAATCCGTTCATACTTTCTGCCCTCAAAGTATAATTCAATGGCACATCCTTCACACTGCTCCAATAGGTTACCAAGCGTGTGCCATTTGGCATATTTTCCAATTGCTCTTTAACATACCGTGTGTAAATATTGAAATTCTGAGTTTTTAATTCAACAGTATCATCAATTATATTTGTCTTTTCTATATTTTCATAGAAAGGATTAAAGTAATAAAAAGCATTGTAATTTTTAAAATCTATGTCGGTAATGTTTGAATTGATAAATTTGGCATTAGGCAAACCATAACATTTAGCAATTCGTTTTGAAACCTTATAGAGTTCTGTCCTCAATTCAACACCTGTAAAGTTGGCCTTGGACAAAGCTGCCCCAATCAAACAAAACTTACCTGCACCCGAGCCAATATCTAAAATTTTCGGGCCATTCATATCGGTTAAAAATTCTGCTGCTTCGCGCGCAACCTCAACGGGAGTCCAATGCACTGGCCCAATTTTTTTTAGATTTTCTGGATAAATTGTATCAAATTCTGCATCGGTAACATTTTTATTGAGTTTTAGAAATTCGAATACCATTTGATTATTTATCTGTATACCTTTAATTTATTGAGGCAAGCTCAAATAAGGCCTGCAAAGATATTGTTTTTTCAAACAATTAGGAAGTATCTTTTGACTATCACCAGCTAATTTACCCTTCCAATTATAACTTTTACAAGACTTTTTTCGTCCGCCTCAAATTCAAAATACAAGTAAATGCCTTCTTTCTGAGCCCTGTATAAATGGGCGGTATAACTTGGACCTGGATTCCAATTAAGGAGTGTTTCAAACATTAATTCCTTGGTCAAATTATTTTCTACCATTAGCTTATCTATTTTCAAGTCGCCGCGAAATACACTGTAAGGAGAGACCTTGGTTGAGTTTTGTATATTATAATAAATCTGAATTTCATTTATTGTAGAATCCACGCCTTCGAACAGCACCAAACCCAAATCAGTGTATGTATAAGTAGTATTAACGCCTTTTATTGTTTTCTGTGGGTTTCCCAGTTTGGACTTTAGCGGGGTAATTTTCCAATCGGCACTAACCATTAATTTATCAACTTTAAATTCTCCATTCTTAATTCGCAGGTTAAGTGGCCTAATATCTTCACAAAGAAACGAACTCGCTAAAACAAATACGATAGAAAAAATTGAGCAATATATGAAAAAAGAATATCGAGTCATACCAAAAACAATTGTCAAATATAGACAAGGTATTAGAATTTAAAAAGCCAAATACTAATTGCTAAGCCAAGGAACCATTAGCTCAAAACGGGGAATATCGACTTTAATTAAAGACTCTGTAGATTGCCTTTCGAAGGTATAATAACCCCACATTTCACCAATTTCGCTTTGGAGGATACAACCTGAGCGATAGGTGTGTGAATCTCCTGGATCTAATATAGGTTGAAGACCAACAACACCATCTCCTTTTACTTCTCGAATCTCATGCACCGAATCGACAATGAACCAATTCCTTCGCAATAACTGAACAGTGTCAAGGCTGTTATTTTGAATTTTAATGCGGTAAGCAAAAAAATATTCTCCTTTTTCAGGATGACTTTGCAAGCTGATATATTCAGTTTCCACTGATATAAGAATATCGTATGTTTCAGCAACCTTCATTAAGTCCCGCAAAAATATTGGTTTTAATTATGCTCAATTGTCATAAGATTGTCAAAAAAAAATAATTTTTTGTAAGATTTAAATATACACGACGTTAAGCCGATTAATAAAATGACTTTTAAAATTAAATAATTTGCGGTTAATATTGCGTTGGTATAAATGTTTGAAAAAATTAAATATCTATTTAGGAAATATGCACTCTTAGGGGGCAATGTATATTGTAATATATGCGAACGCAAGTATTTAACTTTTTTACCTTCAGGTGATGAACTGAAAGCTCACAGCAAATGTCCGGGCTGTAGCTCTATAGATCGCCACAGACAACTTTATTCATTAACCACTGCTTTTATTAAGGAAAAAAGATCCAAAATAAATCTGCTTCATATTGCACCACAACATGCATTAGCCACCCGGTATATCAAAATGCCTTTGGTGAATTATACCGCTATTGATAAATTTGAAAAAGGATATAAATATCCCCATTACGTCAAACAAATGGACATCGGGAATTTGCAATTCGATGAAAATAGTTTTGATTTATTAATATGCAGTCACGTGCTTGAGCATGTCATAGATGATACTTTGGCCTTGCAAAATTTTATGAGGGTCTTAAAACCTGGTGGTGTTGGATTCTTGGTTGTCCCCTATTTTAGCAACCTTACTAAAACCTATGAAGACCTCAATGCGAACAGTGCTGAAACACGCTTACTCCTATATGGCCAACACGACCATGTGCGAAAGTATGGTTGCGACTTTATTAATAAATTAAGTGCGATCGGATGGGTTGCCGAAATGATTGATTTTTCGAAATTTTATTCTGAAACAGAGTGCATAAAACTTGGTTATCTAAATGCTGAGCCTATTTTTAAGGTAACAAAACCAAACAATTAACGATTTTCTAACGCATTTAGAAAAGCATTGATTGCGTTGATATCTGCTATAGGATTATCTTGCATAGTTAAATGACCTGCCCCTGGGATAATTACCATTTGCGAATTAGCCACTAAGCTTTTATAATAGTTCACGGTGCTTGGTCTTGCTTCATCAAATTCACCAGTTATAAAAAGCACAGGTACTTTAATTTCTGAAAGTCGATTGGTTCTATCATATAAACGAAGGGGGCCAGGCATGGTAAATTCACTTGGACCGCCCATGAACTCGTATACATTGTGTCCGGTTTGGGCCATCGCACTATCCAGGTCGGCCGACCAAGGCAGCTTTCGGGCCAAAAAATGTTTGTAATAAAAGTCAACAGCAGCCACATAACTGGGATTCGTATAGGTTTTGTTCCGCTCATTTTCGCGAATTGCTAGCTGAATAGAATCGGGTAATGTTGCGATCAGCGTATCTGCATCGCTTAACCATCTTTTAATACTAAGGGCCGGACTACTGAATATAATTCCTTTAATTCCTTTGGGATGGGTCAAATAAAAATCGGTTGCCAACATGGTTCCCCAAGATTGACCATAGATGTAAAACGCTGATAAACCCAAAGCAGTTTTAATTTGTTCCAATTGAAGTACAAAATTTTCAACGGTCATAAGGGATGTATCCGTTATTCTATCTGATTTGCCGCATCCTAATTGGTCGATAAAAATTACCGGACGATTCTTCCCAAGTTCAGCTAAAGGCTTAAGATAATATGAAGGTACTCCTGGGCCACCATGTAACATAACCAATGGAATTTCAGAACCAGTACCTACAATTTTATACCATACCTTGCCCCCTTTTACAGAAATAAAGCCTTCTTGAGGATTTAATTTAGGCGCCTTATTGCATGCAGTCAAGCATATCAAAACAACAAAAAGTAGTGAAAATATTTTCATTTTAAAAGCGTATTAATGTTTCACTCTTTGTTTAATGATACCACCCTTTGTTTCTTTTATTTTGTTCGTATACATAAAAGCAGTAGGATCTATTTTTGCAATTTTATCATTTATATTTAGGAGTTCAAGTCGAGTAACAATGGTGGTCACAATATCACAATCTGCTTTGATATGGAAATTACCCGGCAAGTATCCTCTTTCACCTTTATACACCGTAATTCCTTTTCCAAAATGATTGACTAGCAGCGATTTTATGGTATCAGGTTCTTTGGAAATAATAGTCAGTGCGATATACTCCTCTATTCCATCTACCACATAATCGGCCGTTTTCAGGGCGGCAAAATAAGTTATAATTGAATACATGGCTGTTTCGATTCCAAATTTAAATGCTGCTGTAAAAAATATGAGGCTATTAAAAAACAAAATAACTTCGCTGATTGAAAAGCCAATCTTACGGGTGGTAAATACTGCTAACACTTCAAAACCATCTATGGCACCACCAGAGCGAATAACTAAACCCATACCTAAACCAATTAACACACCGCCGAATATGGCAATTAATAATTTATCGGTAGTTACTGGTTCAATATTTAGTAATTCAACCCCAACACTCAAAAATGTAATGGCTATAAAAGAACGAATGGCAAATAATTTTCCGACATACCGGTATGCTGGAATGATGAATAGCAAATTAACCACCATCACGAGCAGACTGAAACTGACATGATTCAATTCATGTATTAGCAGCGAAATCCCTGTAACACCACCATCTAAAAATCCATTGGGTATCATAAATCCTTTCAATGCAAAAACGGCAAAGAAAACACCTGTTAACATTAACAAAAACGATTTAGGGCTATAAAGATGTTTAATTTTGAAAGGCAAATGTGCGCTGTGCATAATAAAATTTCAATTAAGTTAGAAGCGCAATTTAGGACAATGTGTCTTATTAAAAAACAAGAAGGATTTAAAAGAAAAACTAATTTTAGCTATCCTTTGAAATTTCAGGCATGCATCAATTCAACAATTCTTTCAGCCTCTAGCCAATCATCAATGCTATCAATATTCAATTGGTTAGGATTCGTATTTACACGAAATGCAATCTCTTCTCCAAACAAAGTTCTTTTTTTGAGAATAACCTCTGTTTTGGTAATATATACTGAACCATCGCGAGCGTATGCTTTGGGCAATATTTGCCGTCTAGCAATTATTGCATTATCTCCAATTGCCTTTTGCAATAAGGATTCTGAATTTTCTTCAAACACCCAATGGGGGTTATATTGAGGTGGTACTTCTTTAACGGTGATCAATGAATCTGAGTTTTTAGTTTCGAAAATTTTGATACATTCGTCAATTTCGGTGGCTTCTCTAAATGGATTTGTTGGCTCTAAAATCATCACCGCATCAAAATGCAAATCTTGCGCTTGGTAGGTTTCCAAAACATTCATCACAACATCAAGTGAAGGGCTAAAATCTTGTGCTAAGCTTTTAGGGCGCATAAAAGGCACCTTCAGTCCCAATTGATCAGCGATGCTAGCAATTTCTTCATCCTCTGTACTCACCATGACGGTATCTAAAAGTTTAGATTCTAAAGCACGCTCAATGGTGTAGGCTAACAATGGCCTTCCGCCTAATATTTTTATATGACTGTCAGAAAGCTTGCACAAGTATACGTAATATTGTAAATTGCACC
>JAQSCZ010000126.1 GCA_029945665.1 bacterium
TTAAGGTTGTGCCTATCAACAAAATCAAAATGCTTTTGCTGCGCAAAAGTTTTTATGCTCACAATAAAATTCATTCAAGCAAGCTTGATGAATATTGTTATTGACCTATCGGTCAATGAGCCTTAAGGTTGTGCCTATCAACAAAATCAAAATGCTTTTGCTGCGCAAAAGTTTTTATGCTCACAATAAAATTCATTCAAGCAAGCTTGATGAATTTTTTGTGGCATAAAAAAATCCCGCACTAGGGTGCGGGATTCATTTTGGTTTTGTTGAGGTCGGAAGCGGGTTCGAACCGCTGTAGAAGCTTTTGCAGAGCTTTGCCTAACCACTCGGCCATCCGACCTTAATTTTTTAAGGACTGCAAATGTAAAGAAAAGTTTTTTTAAAGTCAATAAAAAAACTTCAATTGTTGCCAATCTTTTTTTAATGAATTTTCAAATGTCAAATTCATGAGACCATTAATTTGGTCAGTTTTTAGTATTTATATTCCTTTTTCAACATCTTACCCCATATATACTCAAAATAAAGTTGCAAAAGGGTCTTATTCACCTTTTGAATTAAATCATTAGTAAACAGTAGTTTGTGATTTGTTTTTTTCTCGAAGTGTAAATAAATCTTCAACAATTTTGAATTGTTCATTTCTTACTTATTTAAATTGAAAATATTCCTTACTTTTGCACCAAAATTCAAAAACCAAACAAATGGCAAATATTGGAAAAATATCACAAGTAATCGGTCCGGTAGTGGACGTTAACTTTAGCGCAGAAGGTTCACACCTGCCTAAAATTTATGATGCTTTAAAAGTAACTAAATCGGACGGTACAGTTGTCGTACTTGAAGTTCAACAACATTTAGGTGAAAAAACTGTAAGAACTGTTGCAATGGATAGTTCAGATGGTTTAGTGCGTGGAACCAACGTTACTGATACTGGAATTCCAATCTCTATGCCAGTTGGTGAAAATATTAAAGGTAGATTGATGAACGTGGTAGGTGAAGCTATTGATGGTATCAATATCTTAAACGAACCTATTACACGTCCTATTCACGCTGAAGCGCCTAAGTTTGATACTTTGTCAACAAGTGCTGAGCCTTTATATACTGGTATCAAAGTAATTGATTTATTAGAGCCTTATGCTAAAGGTGGTAAAATCGGTTTATTCGGTGGTGCTGGTGTTGGTAAAACAGTATTAATCATGGAGCTTATTAATAACATCGCCAAAGCATATGAAGGTATGTCTGTGTTTGCTGGTGTTGGTGAGCGTACCCGTGAAGGAAATGACTTATTGCGTGAGATGATTGAATCTGGCGTTATTAAATATGGTGAAGAATTCGCTAAAAGCATGGAAGAAGGCGGATGGGATCTTTCTAAAGTTGATACTGAAGAATTGAAAAAATCTCAAGCGACCTTGGTTTTTGGTCAAATGAATGAGCCTCCAGGAGCACGTGCTCGTGTAGCTTTATCGGGTTTAACCGTTGCTGAATACTTCCGTGATGGTGATGGCGAAGGTCAAGGTAAAGACATTTTGTTCTTTATTGATAATATCTTCCGTTTCACCCAAGCAGGTTCAGAGGTATCGGCCTTATTAGGTCGTATGCCATCTGCGGTTGGTTACCAACCAACCCTTGCTACAGAAATGGGTGTGATGCAAGAGCGTATTACTTCAACTACTAGAGGTTCTATCACTTCAGTTCAGGCCGTTTATGTGCCTGCAGATGATTTGACAGATCCAGCTCCAGCTACAACATTTACCCACTTAGATGCAACGACCGTATTAAGTCGTAAAATTGCTGAGTTAGGTATTTATCCTGCGGTTGATCCATTGGATTCAACTTCAAGAATTTTATCTCCAGAAGTATTAGGTGCTGAGCACTACAATACAGCGCAACGTGTTAAACAAACCTTACAACGTTATAAAGAATTACAAGATATCATTGCCATTCTTGGTATGGACGAGTTAAGTGAAGAAGATAAATTAATTGTATCGCGTGCAAGACGTGTTCAACGTTTCTTATCTCAACCTTTCCACGTTGCCGAGCAATTCACTGGCTTAAAAGGTGTATTAGTTGATATCAAAGATACCATCAAAGGTTTCAATATGATTATGGATGGTGAAGTTGATATGTACCCTGAAGCTGCATTTAACCTTGTTGGTACCATTGAAGATGCTATCGAAAAAGGTAAAAAATTAGTAGCTGATTCTAACAAATAATCAAAATGCAGGTAGATATTTTAACACCCGATCAATCTCTTTACTCAGGTGAAGCTACAATTGTTACCGTTCCTGGTATCAATGGCAGTTTTCAAATAAAAAACAACCACGCACCAATTATTTCAGCATTGGGAATCGGTAAAATCGTTGTTGATGGAGCCGAAGGTAAAAAAGAATTTGCGGTGAATGGCGGCATTGTTGAAGTGCTTAAAAATAAAATCGTAATCTTAGCCTAAGGCTATAATCAAATCTTATAAAAATGAGCCTCCGTTAATCGGGGGCTTTTTTATGCTCTGTTATATAGCTGTAGAAACATCTCCGGACTCAGCACTGCAATGTCACTATGCTTAAAGTCATGCAAATTTTGTGTAATAATAACATCTATTTTACTGTTCAGTGCACTGAAATATTGAATTGCATCTTCTAAGTCGGTGAATTTAGATTGCATAGCATTTCTTACTATGTCTTCATTCTCCGTTGTAATTTTAAAAGGTGCATAAATCGAAGCTGATAATGCCTTTACTTTTTTAGTAGATTGAAATTGTTTATGCAAAAAATAGGAGGTAATGGCAATCGTAGTGGGCGATACCCATGTGTTTCTACTATTATTTAATGTTAGTTCTATTGTCTTTTTGCAATGATTGTGATTAAGAGCGTCACTTACCAACCAATCGATAATTACATTGGCGTCTATAAAAATATTTCTCATATTTTTAGTTACTTAAAACGCTTTTTATGCTTATCTAAAATGGCAGATGCAATATCTGTTTGATTGCTTTTATTTTGATTAAGCGAAATAATACCTGCAAATTTTGAAGCATGCGAATT
Source organism: bacterium (assembly GCA_029945665.1). Classification (GTDB taxonomy): domain Bacteria; phylum Bacteroidota; class Bacteroidia; order NS11-12g; family UBA955; genus JABMMZ01. Next base: position 3,039 of record JAQSCZ010000126.1, read on the forward strand.
ATCTCCCTTTGAAGGATTGTTTTCTGAGGATTTCATAGCAATATAGGTTTCCAAAAAATCTGTAACAAGACTAGAAATCGAATTATGTTCTTCTGAAGCGTAGACCTTTGCTTTTTCTACAATTTCTTTTTCGACACTAAGGGTAAGTTTATATTCTTTCTTTTCCATACTTACAAATTTACAATTTAATACGTAGTTTAAAAATTTAATTTAAAAAATCAGTGCTCAAACTAATCTTGCCATGCAACCATGCAAAATCCTCGTGAATACCTCCGAACTTTCCGCCGAGGGGCTATTTTGTTCATAAAGTACTACTTTAAAATGAATACCTACTATTCCTTAACCAGTCGATGACGTTCAATCTGCTGATCTGAATTAATTTCTAAGATGTAGATACCTGAATTCAAATTTTCAATATTTAAAAGAAATGAATTTGTCGCAATATTGTTAGTTTCGAATACAACTTGTCCTACAGAATTTAACAGTCGAATGGATTGCATAATCTGAATACTGCCCGAACTTATAGTGGTAAAATTGCTGCTTGGGTTGGGGCTAATTTTGAAACTTTGGTACTCATTTTTCTTAATATTTATTGAGGTTACAAATAGACAATCAGAAGTATCAACACAATTATTTTTTGTAACAATTACCGCATATACGCCACTGATAATCGGTGTAAATGTTTGACTATTGGCTCCATTAATAGCTTGTTTTCCATTATTACAATCAATCCATTGATAGGTGGCACCTGCCAAATTAGAGGTTAATATTCCACCATTTTTAACAATGGTTTTATCGTTGTTTTGAATGGTTATGTTCAATAATACATTACTATCGCATCCAATATAATTAGTATATTTTTGTGTATAGTTTCCCGAACTAGTATAAGTGGTATTGTTGTAAATAAATTGCCTACAGGCTTGTTGCGTTATTGAATAGGTGCTTGCTTGGCAAGTAATACTGAAAGGGGCAAATCGATTTTGAAGGAGATTGTCTAATGAAGTAAAGCTGCCGCCAGCATAAACCATCGATTCATCGGCACAAATTGTAATAACTCTGCCATTAAAAATAGGATTCCACGAAAATGGGATGGCATTGGATAGACCAATTGCGGCTATATTTTTTCTCCTTTTACCGCCTATGGTGTCAAAATCACCACCAATAAAAATATATTTGTTGTTTTTAGAAATACTAAACACAGCATTATTAGCATTTGGGTCCCAATTGCTAGCGCTGCCAGTACTTGTATCCAATTCAGCAATTCTATTTCTAACACTGCCTCCAATATTTTTGAAATAACCTCCAACAAGGATTTTGTCGTTATTTAGTAACAAGCAGTTAACAATATTATCTGCATCTGGATTCCATGTGGTAGCAGCACCTGACGATGTATCTAAAGCCGCAATTTTTCTTCTTGGTTGTCCGCCTGTATTTGCAAAATTACCACCAACAAATACTCTGTCATTGCTAACAGCAATAGCACTTACATAGCTGTCTGCATCTGGTTTCCAGTTGAAAACATTGCTTTTTAAATAATCAACCGAAGCCAGTCTAATTCTACTTTGTGTATTTACAGTGGTAAAATTCCCACCTAAATAAACTCTTCCATTAGAGATGGCGATGGCTAGTACCGATCCACCAACAATACCCGGGTTCCATTTGTGCACATTAGCCGATTTGGTATTTAAGGCAGCAGTATAATTGCGCGTTTGTCCATTAACCGAAGTAAATGCACCACCTATATAAATTAAACTATCTTGAATCGCCATACAATTAACGATACTATTCACATTATTGGCATTCCATGGTAATAATGCGCCTGTTGTGGCATCCAAAGCTAAAAGATTAGTTCTGCTCTGACCTCCAATCGATGTAAAATCACCACCCACATAAATCTTATTTAAATTGGTGTTTAAATGCTGAATAGTATTATTGGCATGAGGATCCCACGGTTTAATGGCACCGGTTGAAAGCTCAATGGCAGCTAAGTAATTGCGTTTAAATCCACCCATTGTTGTAAAACTTCCACCTGCGTATAGCGTTCTGTCACCTATTGAAATGGAGTTAACAACATTCGCAGCATTTGGATTCCAAGGAAGCGTATTGCCATAATTTAAACTTTGTGCACCAATTCTATTTCTATTTAAGCCACCAAGTAATGTAAAGGAACCTCCTAAATAAATAGTTGTATCATTTATCATTACCGTTCTTATAATGCCATTGGGCGAAGGATTCCAAGCATTAGCCAATGCTGTAAGGGTATCTATGGCTGCTAAATTACTTCTATTTTGGCCTCCAATTTTAGTAAAACTGCCACCTGCTATAACATTGCCTTTATTAATAACTAATGTATTTATTGTTCCACTCGTACAATTGGCATTCCAAGTATTAACCGTGCCTAAAGTATTGTGAATACTGGCAATGGCGATTCTTGATTGACCACCAATTGTTGTAAAACTGCCACCTGCTATAATTTGATCATTATTGTTGAGAATGGTTTGAACACCATTGTTGGCATCTGGATTCCAATTAAGAAGGGAACCATCATTGCGATTCAATGCCAATAACCGATTCCTGTTAACGCCGCCAATTATGGTGAACCCTCCACCGACATATACAAAATTTGTGTTAGTTGCCATGGTATATACCGTAGCATTGGCATTGGGGCTCCAACCTGTTAAGTTGCCAGTTGCAGTATCCACCGCACATAAACGATTCCGACCACTAGAACCAGCCAATGTAAAGTCGCCCGCTGCATACAAGATGCCATTGTTTATTTGCAAATTGCGAACAGATGAATTGAGCGCAATATTTAATGGACGCAAAGCACCTGAAGTCGAATCGATAGCAGCAAAATAGGCGCGACTGATCGAATTAATAGTTGAAAAACTACCACCGATATAAATGGTATGACCAACACTTATTATTGATAAAATACTTCCATTGGGATTTGGATTCCATGCATTTGCGGTTGCCAATGATTTATTAAGGCTGGCCAAACGATTCCTACCCTGACCCCCAACAATTGTAAAAGAACCACCCACATAAACATTATCCCCTCGGTATGCAATTGATTGCACGGCCCCGTTGCAAGCAGGATTCCAATTCAATGCCGCCCCAGAGGGGAGGTTTAATGCAGCTAAATTGGTTCTATTCTGACCACCGATATTTGTAAATATACCACCTACATAAAGGGTATTATTATCTAAAGTCATGCAATAAACAGTGCTATTAGAGACAGGGTCCCAACTTTTTATAATAGCAGTTCCAGTATCAATTGCAGCCATCCTGTTCCTGGTTATACCATTGATTTGTAAAAAATCTCCTGCCGCATAAAGTGTTGAACCTTTCAAAATTAAAGCGTAAATTGTATTGTTAGCATTGGGATTCCAAGCACTAATTTTACCATTTGCTAAAATATGTGCAATTCGGTTTCTATTGCTATCGCCAACCATTGTGAACGCGCCACCAATATACCAACCACCACTTCCATCAGCAACAGATGCGAATACCACGCCATTGGGTTCTGGCATTTTTACATCGATATTCCCATTGTTATTGTCTATTTGTGTACCATATTTTTTGAATACGCCAAACGATGTAAAATCGCCACCAGCATAAAGCACGTTGTTTTTTACTAAAAGCGTTCTAACAGTATTGTTAAATCCAGCGCCTTGAGACATGAAATTTGTTAACTTTCCTGAGCTATCAATATGAGCAATCCTATTTCTAGTACTGTCGCCAATTTTTGTAAAATTACCCGCAATGTACCATCCACCTTTGCCATCTGCTGCCGAGCTATATACGGTAGCGTTAGGATTGGAAAATTTAAAATTAACCATGCCAGAGCCTGAATCAACTTGGCTTCCATAGGTTTCAGTAGGACCAATATCTGTAAAACTTCCGCCTATAAATATTCGGTTGTTTGCAGAATCCTTGGCAATCGCATTAACCTGACCATTGGGCGTCCACCAATTGGGTTCTAATGTAATTTTTTGAGCATTCAGGCCAAAGCATGAAATGCCTAACCAAAATAAAATGAGGTAGCTGCGACTCTGTAAAGTTTGATTCATCGTCAATAAATATTAAACGACGAAAGTAGACGTTTTTTTAAGATTAAAACTTAAACGGTAAAATATTTACAGTTATTTGACCAGACAGAAATACCTAAACCGACTGCAATAAATAACGTTATAACCCAGTTGGGCCATTTTTTCTAATGAATGCTTGATTTTGCTAATATCTTGAAATACAGAATTTTTGCGATTATAATGGTACTCTAAATAAATGGCCTTAAAGTTAATTTTGTCGGCTAGCATGTTTTCTAAAACTTCGTACTCTGCACCCTCAATATCCATTTTAATATAATCAACTTGTGACAGGCCTAATCTGGTCATTATACTTTTGATTGTTTCTGCAGGCACTTCAACAAAATTATCTGTGGCATCAATATTATTGATAGAATGTGAAACAAAATTGGCCTCCTTTGGCTTGAAAAATTTGACAGTTCCAACTTCTTTCCACAACGCAGCTGCATTGAAAATAATTTTATCGGCAATGTTTTGTTCGTTTTTCGCTATTAAATCTGTTTTAACTTTTTGAACATACTGAATTGAAATATCTGTTGGGTCGAACAATTGAATTATACAATTATATTGTTTAATTAAATCAATTTCTGCTTCAATATCTTCGCCAGCCCCAAAAGAAAGTATAGAGGCATCCTCTTTTATAAGTCCCTTCGGTACAATCATAAATCCATAATCATTGCCTATGGTTTCGTAGGCTCCAACATCATTCTTATTGTATTTAGATAAATATAAAAGTTGTAATACTTTTCGAACGCTTAAATATAAAAATTTCATTTCGTGCAGTTTATTGGTTTGAGGTTTCCTCTTTTATTTTGAATTGATCGCTTATTGTTTTGGCTTCTTTTAATACCTGTCCAAGACCCGCTATGTTTTTTCCACCTGCCGAGGCAAAGAATGGTTGGCCACCGCCACCACCTTCAATGTGTTTTGCCAAATCACGGATAATTTGACCACAATTAATGCCATGTGATTTGACCAATTGATCGGTACAAAAAATAGTAATAAATGGTTTATCGTTAATTACAGATGAAATAACGCCAAATATATTTTCGTATTCATTTCGTAATTGAAAACAGATGTTTTTTAAATGTTCTGGTGAAAGGCTGTCAATTCGCTCGAAAAGGGTATACATACCATTACTACCTTGTTCTATGCGTGTTTTAATTTCTGCTTTTACAGCATTGGCTTTTTCTAATTCAAAAATCTCCAGTTTTTTTTGCAAATCTGCTTTGTCTTGAATTAAAGATTGAATGGCTAACTCTATTTGCTTTGGATCACCAAGTATATGTTTGATGGTTTTAAATTCTTTTTCAATCCCTTCATAATATGTATCAGCAACTTTATTTGTAATCGCTTCAATTCTGCGAACACCAGCGGCAACCGAACTTTCGGACGTAATCTTAAAACGTCTTATTAAACCAGTGTTTTTAACATGTGTTCCCCCACAGAGTTCTACTGAATAAGATTTGTCAAAGGTAATGACTCTTACTAAATCGCCATACTTCTCGCCAAATAAAGCCGTAGCACCAAGTTCTTCAACAGCTTTTTTAATAGGCACATTTCGCTGTTCATTTAAAGTAATATTTTCAAATATTTTCTCATTTACAATCGCCTCGATTTGCATTAACTCCTCTTCTGTTAATTTTGCAAAATGACTGAAGTCAAAGCGCAAGTATTCAGCATTTACCAAACTACCTTTTTGAGCCACATGTTGACCTAAAACTTGCTTAAGTGCAGCATGTAAAAGGTGAGTTGCACTGTGGTTATTCATAGATAGTGAGCGTTTCTCTTGATCTACTTTTGCAAAAAATGCTTGTGTGTGATTCACAGGCAGTTGATTTACATAATGAATAATTAAATCATTTTCCTTCTGAGTATCTGTAATGATTAAGTCTTCGTCGTTTACAATGCCTTTTAAGGTTCCAATATCTCCAACTTGTCCGCCACTTTCTGCATAGAATGGTGTAATATCAAATACCAATTGGTATTGCAATTTATCCTTAACTTTTAGAGTTCTGAAGCGTGCTATCTTGACAGTCGCTTCGAGGAAATCATAACCTACAAATTCTTCATTTTCATCGTCTAGTAAATATTGCCAATCGCCAGTTTCTTTCTGTGCATCCTTTCTGCTTCTGGTTTTTTGTTCTAATAATAAAGACTCGAATCCTGCAATATCCACGGTGAAATTATTTTCATTGGCAATCAATTGGGTTAAATCAATAGGGAAACCAAATGTATCATATAATTCAAAGGCAGTTTTACCATCAATTATTTTGTTACCATCGACATGGTTTAAAATTGTTTTTTCAATTCTGGTTAAACCTGTTTCAAGTGTCCTTAAGAATGATAGTTCTTCTTGTTGAACAACTTTTCGAATGAAATCTTGCTGCTCAATGAGTTCATTAAATGTTGAACCAAATTCTGTGGCTAACACTGGAAGAAGTGAGTGAATAAAAGAGTCACGCATATTCAAATAACTATAACCATAGCGCAAAGCCCTTCTTAAAATCCTGCGAATAACATAACCCGCTCCTGTATTACTTGGCAATTGACCGTCGGCTATACAAAAAGCAACTGCTCTCACATGGTCGGCTATTACCCTGAAAGCAATGTCTTGCTTAGCATCCGAACCGTTATAATAAATGCCAGTTAATTTCTCTAACTCTTTAATAAGCGGTTGGAAAATATCGGTATCATAATTTGATTTTTTATCTTGTAGAACACGCGTTAACCGCTCGAAACCCATGCCAGTGTCCACGTGTTGAGATGGCAATTTTTCTAAACTTCCATCAGCCTTTCGATTGAACTCCATGAATACATTGTTCCAAATTTCAATTACCTCGGGATGATCGTTATTTACCAAAGTATCTCCACCAATTAAAGCACGATCGTCATCACTTCGCATGTCAACATGAATTTCACTGCAAGGGCCGCAAGGACCAGTATCGCCCATTTCCCAAAAATTATCTTTTTTATTGCCTTTCAAAATTCGGGAAGGGTCAATTAATTGTGCCCAACAATCGTAAGCTTCTTGATCGAATGCCAAACCTTCTTTCGCATCGCCTTCGAAAACGGTAACGTATAATTTTTCCTTGTCAATTTTATAAACATCCGTCAAAAGTTCCCAACTCCATTGAATGGCTTCCTTTTTAAAATAATCGCCAAAACTCCAATTGCCTAACATTTCGAACATGGTGTGGTGATAATGGTCGACACCAACCTCTTCTAAGTCGTTGTGCTTGCCGCTTACTCTCAAACATTTTTGAGTGTCTGCAGCCCGCTGATAGGGGGCTTTTTTATTTCCTAAAAAATAATCTTTGAACTGATTCATACCCGCATTGGTGAACATGAGGGTGGGGTCATTTTTTACAACAATTGGTGCCGAAGAAACTATGGTATGCTGTTTATTCCGGAAGAATTCTAAAAATGTTAATCGTATTTCTTTTGCGTTAATCATACTTTATTAAATTATTCTGCTATTTTTGACGTTTAAAATATTTTGCAAAAGTAAAGAAACCGAGAGAGTATATCAGCATGGCAAAAACCAAATATTTCTTCAACCCCAAAACCCTCAGTTATGAAAAATACAAACTGAGTAAGTGGTTTATATTTCTTCGAAGTATTGGGGTTTTCTCATTTTCGGTTATTTTAGGTTTTATATTTTTCATTGTTTTCTCTCGATTTGTGGATTCTCCTGATGAGAAAAAACTAAAATCAGCCAATACAGAAATTGAAGCGGAGTTAGAAAATGTTGAAAACAGATTAACTGGTTTGAATACAGAATTGGAAAGAATACGTGAGAAAGATGTCACGGTGTATCGGTCAATTTATGAAAGTGAACCGCTAAACGAGAAGGCATGGCAACAAAGCTTTAGCAATACAAAAAAGTATAATGAATTAAGAAAATTACCAAATTCAGAACTGCTTGTAGAATTAAATACCAAAATGGATAAGCTCAATCAGCAAATGGATATACAAAGCGAAAGTTTTGATGATTTATTGAAGATGGCTAAAAATAAAAAGGATTATTTAGCTAAAATTCCAGCTATTCAGCCCGTTTCTAACAAGGCTTTAGATAGAATAGGTTCGGGTTTTGGATATAGAACAGATCCATTTTACAGAACGCAACGTTTTCATGCTGGTATAGATTTTACTGCACCAAGAGGTGTTGAAGTATATGCTACAGCCGATGGTGTTGTCTCATTAGTAAAAACAGAAATATGGGGGTATGGTCAACATATCATTATTAACCATGGCAATGGTTTTGAAACGTTATTTGGACATTTAAGTAAATTTAAAGTCAAAGTTGGTCAGCGCGTTGTAAGAGGTCAACTTATTGGTTTGATTGGCAGCACAGGTAAATCAACCGCCCCACATTTGCACTATGAAGTGCACAAAAATGGAGAACCACTTAATCCTGCTTTTTTCTTTTATAATGATTTAACAGACATTGAATATCAAAAAATGTTGGAGCGAGCTTCTGCGCCTAACCAATCCTTTGATTAATATATCACCATGGATAGTAAAGCTGATTCAACCGATCAAAAACTATTTTATAGGATAGGGGAGCTTGTTAAATTGCTAGATATTCCCTCTTCAATGCTTAGATTCTGGGAAAAGGAATTCGATTGTTTAAAACAATTAAAAAAAAATAGAAAGGGCGAACGCATGTATACTTTAAAAAATATAGAAGATATAAAATCTATTATTTATTTAGTAAAAACCAAAGGTTATACATTACAAGGTGCCAATGATTTCATGAAAAAGGATGAAGATAAAATTAACAAAAACCAACAAGCCTACAATAGCTTAAACAAGATAAAATCATTTCTTGAAGAATTAAAAGAAAATTTATAACTGCTAAAAATTCCTGTATTTTATACGTAATGTAGATAAATATAAGTTTTTATGTAAGAAAATAGCGAAAAAATAATCATAAGTTTGTACTATAATCGCATATATATATGGAAATTCAACAAAACGAAAAAGACAAAAAAAGTAAAACCTACTTAGCCATTTTAATTGGGGCCTTATTAATACTTAATATTGGTATTGGTGTTAATCTGTATATGTCTAACCGCAAGAAAAATGAATTGGCAGTTAAAGTAGATACTATTACCTCACAGAACACGCAGTTAACGACTGAATTGCAAGCGGCCGAGAATGAAATTAAATCATTACAAGAAGCTAACCAAGGACTTGAAGGTAAATTAACAGAAAGAGATGAAGCCATTGCTCAAAAAATCACACAAATAAAAATCTTATTAAGCAAAGGCAAATTATCTGCTTCAGAATTGCAAAAAGCCAAATCAGAAATTGCTACCTTACGCAACCAAATTGAAGATTACAAAACACAAATTACGCAATTAACCGAGAAAAACGCAGAGTTAACTTCCGCTAATGAAGGCTTAAACCAAACCCTTACCGCAGAACAAATGAAAACCGCCGATCAAGCCAGAACCATCGATTCTAAAAATAGAACCATTGGTTTAGCCAAAAAGTTAAATGCAGGTGTTATCTCAGCTATGGGCGTAAGAGAAAGAAAAATGTTTGGTAAAAAAGAGCTTGAAACAAACAAGGCTAATAAAGTTGAAGAAGTAAAGGTGAAATTTACAATCGATAAAAACGAAGTTGCTGATGCTGGTGAAAAAGATATTTTTGTTAAAATTATCGGTCCAGATGGCTCACCGATAACCACCAAAGTGCAAACAACCAAAGTAGATGGTACTGAAACACTTTATACTGAAAAGAAAACTGTTGATTACAAAAATGAAAAGAGTGAACAGACAGTATACTGTACTAAGCAAGGTGGATATAAACCAGGTGAATATACTGTGGAAATATTTGCAGAAGGTTATAGAATTGGAACTACTAAGTTTACCTTAAAATAAAAGATTAGATACCATCAATTTTTAGAACAAAAATTTAAATCATATAAGCCGGTCAATTTCAAATTGACCGGCTTTTTTTATAAATTGTGAACTTTTAAGTAAATTTTAAATATAAAATATGTCAGGATTCAAATATAAATATTCGACTTTGGTAGTCATCTTTTTATGCAATGTCATGGCATTCATGGTATTTTTTAATGCACCTTTAAAAGTAGATGAAGTTGATTACTATCCTCAGATTCTAAAGTATGTGGAAGGCGATTATAGCATGAATCAGGATATTACAGCATTCACAACTTATCATGCGTTACTTGCAATTTTCGCAAAGCTTACCGGCCTCACATCTGTTTGGTTTTTTAGAGCCATCAATATGTTATTTGCTTTTGTCTCCGTAATTGTTTTTATGCGATGTGCCGCTTTAATTGAAAAGAAATGGCCCTCGATGGCCCTTCTTCAGTTTGCGTTCTTTCCCATTATTTTCCCTTATTTTTTCCTAATTTATACTGATATTTTATCGCTTTTGATGATATTGATTGGGTTGTATTTTTTTCTAAAAAAGAATTATCACTGGGCGGCCATATTTGCAATTATTGGTAGTTGTGTGAGACAGAATAACATTGTTTGGTTGGCTTTCTTTTGTTTATTGAGCTATGGTGAACCTAATAATTGGAAGTTTAGCGTAAATAAAGGGGTCTCTCATTTAATTAAATATTGGACCTTCACGATGGGTTTTATTTTATTCGTTGGTTTTGTAATTATCAATAAAGGTGTGGCTATCGGAGATCGGTCTATGCATCCACCATTTGCCTTTCAGCTTGGTAATATTTATTTTTTATTGTTTTGTTTCTGGTTTGTTTTTTTGCCCCTCAATCTTGGAAAATTAAAAGAGATTACATCGCTTTTCAAAAAATATAAATGGCTTATTCCAGCAATACTTATAGGCTATATCGGTTTCATTTTAACCTTCAATAATTCTCACCCATTCAATTACCAATGGGGTGGTTATTTTCTGAGGAATAGAGTACTTATATTTTTCAATACATCACTCTTGCTCAAATCAATATATTTCATTGTTGTGCTCTTGGCAATTTTTTCAATAAGCCAAATTAAATTGGAACAAAAAAGTTTCTACCTTTTGTATCCAATGATCATTTTATATCTATTACCTTCTTGGTTAATAGAACAGCGTTATTATATTATTCCATTTGCTTTGTTTTTATTATTCAGAAAAGAAGCAGATATTAAGACTGAGAAAATACTCACCGTTTGGTTGTGTTTAGCCGGTTTACTGTGTTTTATTATTATCAATTCAAGCAGATTTTTTCTATAAGATTGTTTCTTTTAATTCGTGTTGTGTTTTTGAAATGTAATTAAAACAAGATTTAATCGCATTTAAACAATGAAAAATGAATAACGGATGCAATTAATTTCAATAAAAGTATTGTTATTTTAAAGAAATAGGTTATTTTTGCACCCTTAAATAAAAAGATTATGGCAGTTACAAGATTAATGAGAAAAGACAGACGTAATAAAGAATTTACTAGAGTTAGAAAAACTAACCTTAAGAATGTTCGCTCTGTATTATATATTCAATCACCATACAAAGGTGTTTCAGGAATTGTATTAGAAGATCAAGAATCTAAGTAATTGGATTAACAAATATTGAAAATCCCACTCCCTAAGAGTGGGATTTTTTTGTTATTATATTCACATTATTCCTAAATTAATTGTAAGAATTTCAATAACACTTAAGCTGAAAAGTTGCCATCCTAAGTCATAAATACATTTAACCTCTTCGGATTTTCAGAACATTTACAATTTTCGATTGATAACACTTTCAACCCTTATCACATTTTAGAATTGGTTATATTTTGTTATGCAGATTAATAAAGTTGCAAGTTTGCGCATTTAATTTCCATAAATTCACAAAACAATATTTTTTGAAAGTGCACTTGAATAAAAAAAACGTTTCTTTGCAACTCTAATATGAAATTTTTATTCAAAGAAGATTTTAAATCTTCTATAGTCCTTTATCTTGTAGCGCTTCCACTGTGCCTAGGAATTGCTTTAGCGAGTAAGGCACCTATCATTTCTGGAGTAATTGCTGGAATTATAGGAGGAATAATAGTTGGTTTCTTTAGTGGTTCTCACACCAGTGTAAGTGGACCTGCAGCGGGTTTAACAATTATCGTAATTACAGGCTTGAAGGATTTACCGGATTTTCAGGCTTTTTTGTTAGCAGTGGTATTGGCGGGGTGTTTTCAATTTATATTGAGTAAACTCAAAGCTGGAGTTTTAGGAGATTTTATTCCAGGGGCTGTTATCAGTGGCATGTTAGTATCCATTGGGTTATTGCTCGTTCTAAAACAAATACCCCACGCGCTAGGTTATGATTTTGATTTTGAAGGTGATGAGGAATTTTTACAACAAGATGGTAAAAATACATTTACAGAAATATATTATGCTATTCTTGAGGTTAACTGGGGTGCTGTATTAATAGCATTATTATCACTCCTTATTCTTATAGGATGGGGTTCTGAAAAACTTGCGAAATACAGTTTTTTTAGATTAATTCCATCCCAACTGATTGTAGTTATACTTGGAATCGGTTTAAATACAATATACCAAGACTTTTTTCCTGAAATGGCCCTAAAAGGGTTTCATTTGAGTGATGTACCTATGATTGATGCCGAAACCCTCAGTACTTGGAATTTTCCTGACTTTAACCAAATTGGAAACCCAATTGTTTGGAAACTAGCAATTACAATAGCATTTGTTGCAAGTATAGAGACATTGTTAAGTATCCAAGCAGGTGATAAAATTGACCACCATAAACGAACAACGCCTGCTAACCGCGAGTTATTAGCACAAGGCCTAGGTAATATAACCAGTGGTTTCTTAGGGGGCCTGCCAATAACATCTGTTATTGTGCGTACTTCGGCCAATGTAAACGCAGGTGCTAAAACAAAATTATCTGCGATGCTCCATGGTTTATTTCTTTTATTAAGTGTTCTTGTTTTAACACCCTATATCAATTTGATTCCTAAAGCAGCCTTGGCAGCTATTTTAATTCATGTGGGCTATAAGTTGTCAAAACCATCTATTTTCAAAGAAGAATACAAAAGAAACTTCAACCGATTTGTACCATTCATAATTACCATCATAGCCATACTATTCACCGATTTGCTGATTGGGATTATAGTCGGTATTTTGGTAAGCCTGTGTTTTATTTTGATTAGTAATTACAAAACATCGGTAATGTTATACCAAGACCATAGTAATTATCTTTTGAGATTTAATAAAGATGTTTCATTTTTAAACAAAATAAATATTAAGAAAATATTAAGTACAATTCCAGATAATTCTCATCTTTTAATCGATTCGACCAAGGCCGATTTTGTAGATACTGATATCATTGAAGCAGTTGATGATTTCATCACAGCAGCCAATCAAAGAAAAATTATAATTTCAGTTAAAACAACGGCAACTAAACCAGAATCTCTTTTCAAAACATCATAAATGGAAATAATTAGTAAAATATTTTTAGAAAATAAAGCATGGGCGGCCGATAAATCCAATATGGATAAAGAATATTTTTATAAACTTTCGCTTATTCAAGAACCGGATTTTTTATGGATTGGTTGCTCAGACAGTCGTGTGCCAGCCAATGAGATTACAAATACCGAGCCCGGTGAAATGTTTGTTCATCGCAACATCGCTAATGTGGTAGATTTAAATGATATCAACCTAATGAGTGTAATGCAATATGCCGTCGAATACCTTAAGATAAAGCATATTATTGTTTGTGGGCATTATGGCTGTGGTGGCATCAAGGCAGCAATGTCCAAAGATAGTTTCGGTAAAATGGATATTTGGTTAAGTAAGATCAAGGAAGTATATAGCCAAAATGTTTCCAGTTTCGATGGCTTAGAAACCGAGGAAGCCCGCTTAAAGAAAATGGTTGAATTGAATGTAATTGCTGGTGTTAAAAAAATTCAATCTTCTGAATTAATTCAATCCAATCCTGAGATTGTTGTACACGGCTGGGTTTACGATTTGCTCGATGGCATTCTGCACAGAATTGCCGGCGGAACTACTTAATCAATTTTTTGATCTGTTCCTCTAATTCAAGCTCACTGCCTTCGGTGTAGCCATTGTGAACATAAACAATATTGCCTTGTTGATCAATTAATATCACCTGAGGCGGATTATTCACATTCATGGCTCTGGCTAAATCTTTATTCTCATCTGTTAAAATAGTATATGGCCATCCTTTACCGTTTACAAATGGCTTAACCTTCGGTATGTTTCTTGAATCATCTATGGTAACTGCAATCAATTCACAGCCATATTTTTTTTGCCAATCGTCATATACATCCAGGATATTGTCTAACTCTTTAATACAAGGTCCACACCAAGTTGCCCAAAATGAGATAATCGTAATTTTACCTGTTTTGCCATAATCTTGAATATTAACTGTTTTGCCATCTATGGTTTTAACATCTACAGAGGGTAAGGTTTGTTTTTGTTTTGTGGTATCATTTGCTTGTGCATTCACAGTACATGTGAGGGCAAGAAGTGAAAGTATAAATAATCTCATGGTTACAAATAAACAATGTTTATGCCAAAAATAAAACTACAATAAAATAATGCCTATGAGGGACAAAAACGATTACTGGTTACATTTGTTTTTATGCTGTTTTTATATTAAATTTGCACCCTTTTTTACCCATATTATACATTAGATGAAATTATCAAAATTCCAGTTTGAATTGCCAACCAACCTAATTGCTCAGGATCCTTCTAAACAACGCGACGAGTGCAAATTAATGGTAGTTGACAGAAAAAGCAGAACCATTCAGCATAAAAAATTTAAAGATATACTTGAAATTTTTGATGAAGACGATGTTTTCGTAATGAATAATACCAAGGTTTTTCCTGCCAGAATGTATGGTAACAAAGAAAAAACAGGTGCAAAAATCGAAGTGTTTCTTTTAAGAGAATTAAATGAAGAACTTAAATTATGGGATGTATTGGTTGATCCAGCTAGAAAAATAAGAGTTGGTAATAAATTGTATTTTGGCGATGATGACCTGGTAGCAGAGGTAGTTGACAATACTACGAGCAGAGGTAGAACCATACGTTTCCTATTTGACGGCGATAAAGAAGAATTTAATAAAATTGTTAGAAAATTAGGTGAAACTCCAATTCCTAAATACATTGATAGACCTGTAAAGAAAGAAGACGAAGAGCGTTATCAAACAATTTTTGCTAAAGAAGAAGGTGCAATTGCACCGCCTACTGCTGGATTGCACTTTAGCAAAGAACTAATGATGCGTTTGGATATTAAAGGGATTAAATTTACGGATGTTACACTTCACCTAGGCTTAGGAACATTTAGAGATGTTGAAGTTGAAGATTTAACGAAGCATAAAATGGATTCTGAAAGTTATAATATTCCTGAGATAACAGCGGATATTGTTAACCTTGCCAAAGAAAATAAAAAGCGCGTGGTAGCTGTAGGCTCTAGCGTAATGCGTGCTTTGGAGAGTTCAGTTTCTTCAACAGGTTTATTAAACGCTAGCAAAGGTTGGACCGATAAATTTATTTTCCCTCCTCACAATTTTGCAATTGCCAATACTTTCATCACAAATTTCCACAGTCCTGAAAGTACACTTTTAATGATGAGTGCAGCTTTTGGTGATTATGAATTTATGATGGAAGCCTATAAAGAAGGTATCAAGAAAAAATATAATTTCTTGTGCTATGGCGACGCGATGCTTATTCTTTAAGCAATTTCAAATATCTATTAATAGAAAAATTCTTCTTGTTTTTTCAAGTTGGTTAAATTAAAAAGGTAACTTACGGAAATACCTATGTAACTGCCTTTATAACCAAGATTGAATAGGGGTTTTGTGTTTTTACTATTGCTGTAAATTCCTAAATTTGTATTATTTCCTAAACCTTGTCTGATAAAGGCACCAAATACAAATACGTTATTGTTTTTGGCTTCATGGCTTACTTCCAACCCAATATTTAACATGGTATAAAACGTACTTTTAGTTTCTTCTTTAATTCTAAAATTACCATTCTCACTTCTAATTTCTCTCTGCGTGGCAGACATAAGATTACTCAATGTGAATCCTATATTCTCACGAATATTTGAAACAGAATTTAAACGCTGTTTTAGAACAAAATTAATGGGGAATTCAATGAGCGATTGATTTTGTTTTAATTCAACACTTTTATTTAAACTATCATTAAATAAACGATACCCTTTCGAGGTATATAAGGCATTTACTGTAACACCAATTTTATCACTAAACCCATAATAGGCCATTACACCCAAATTAAAACCCGATTTAAAACGGATAAAATAATTGTTTGGTATGCTATCTACAACCTTTGGTTTGGATGCAATATAAGCCACAGATGGGCCGAATCTAAAGCCCGTTTGAGCAGGTAAACTGAAATGAATAAAGAGGAACAAAACAGAAAGTCGGATGGTTAGTTTCATTGGTTCAAACTTACAGATTTTTTTATTTTTATTTTTACTTAAAGTCGGTTTAATCTTCAACACCCTTCTAATGTTTGAAAGTTACGATGTATACAAAGCAATTTCAAGGAATTTATAAAAGTGAATCTTATGAGTTAAACGAATAATGCCTATTTTTGTTACTTCATATTTTGGATACATTACAATACAATAAAGACCTACAAAGCCTTGGTAAAATATTAAACGAATTACCTGAGTCTGTTATACTTTCTGCACAAGTCCATAACCAATGGTTCAGTCCTCAATTTAGTTTGATGGCTGCCAAAAATTGGGCCATGGCGCTCAATGAAAGTGATATTAACACTTGGTTGGAAGCTGTAAAACCCAGCAATGAGATTAAACAAGTTGGAATAATAATGGCTGGAAATATACCTTTCGTAGGTCTACATGATCTTCTCTCTGTTTTAGCCTCTGGAAATAAAGCTTTGGTCAAATTGTCTTCGACCGACGAAATACTCATGAAATTTATTATCAAAAGTTTAATTGAAATTAATCCATCCTATGCTCAAAAAATTGAAATTGTGGAAAGATTGAATTCGGCAGATATGGTTATTGCTACTGGCAGTGACAATTCTGCAAGGTATTTCGACTATTATTTCAGAGATAAAAAGACCCTAATTCGCAAAAACAGAACCTCTATCGCCATTTTAACTGGTAATGAATCCAAAGAACAACTTGAGGCTTTGGCTGATGATATTTATATGTATTACGGCATGGGATGCAGAAATGTGACCCATTTACTAATGCCAAAGACTATTGATTTACATGCCTTTTATACAGCACTTGATAAATATATAAACCATGTAAACCATCATAAATTTTATAATAATTACATGTACCATAAGTCGATTTTGCTAATGAATTTAACCAAGCATTACGACAATGGATTTATGATTTTTCAAGAGAAAGATGAGCTCAATGCGCCTCTGGCAACTTTAAATTATCATTATTACGAGAATGATAATGATATATTGCAATACATTGATAAATACAAAGACCAATTGCAATGCATTGTTAGTGGTCACCCTGCTGTGAAAGAAGGCATACCTTATGGCACCTCTCAATCGCCTGCACTTTGGCACTATGCAGATAATATTAATACCTTAGCGTTTTTAAATAACTAAGGTATTTAACTTTTTTATTAAATTAAATCTTTGGCTTTGGCCACTAATTCAGCTAAATCTAAAACTTCCACTTCACCTTCTTTGTTTTTGTTTTTAACACCATCACTCATCATGGTCATACAAAATGGACAATTTGAAGCTATGATAGTCGCGCCTGTATCTAATGCTTCTTCTGTGCGTTCAATGTTCACTTCTTTATTGCCTTTTTCGGCTTCTTTAAACATTTGAGCACCACCAGCACCACAGCAAAAACCATTGGATTTGCATCGTTTCATTTCAACCAATTCAGCGTCTAGTATTTCTAATACGGCGCGCGGAGCTAAATATTCGCCATTCGCACGACCAAGATAACAACTGTCATGATAGGTGATTTTCTTGCCTTTGAAAGCGCCGCCTTCTACTTTTAATTTACCAGTATTGATTAAGTTTTGTAAAAATTGGGTATGGTGCATTACATCGTAATTGCCACCCAATGAAGGATATTCATTTTTAAGCGTATTAAAACAATGCGGACAGGTTGTTACGATGTGTTTAATACCGTAACCATTCATTACAGCAATATTATTCATGGCCTGCATTTGAAATAAAAATTCATTGCCGGCTCTTTTTGCAGGATCGCCTGTACAACCTTCTTCTGTTCCAAGTATTCCAAAGTCAACTTGACAATGGTTTAATATTTTTGCAAATGCCTTCGTAATTTTCTGAGCCCTCTCATCAAAACTACCCGCACATCCAACATAAAATAAAACTTCTGGGGCTTTTCCTTCGGCCGCATATTCGGCCATGGTTTTCACTTTAAATCCTAAAGACATGGTACAATTATAATTCTTTTTTTAGAAGACTTATAATTTCATCGCGCACTAAATATTTTACAGATTGATTATGAGCTAACATATTTCTAATTTTTGTTGCCGAAATGTTCAATATAGGACTATCGTAGACATGGATATTAGGGCGATCAGGAAAAGGATTTATAAAATTTGCATCGCGTTTATAAATCAACATCGGATAAGCTAAAATTCTTTCGTAAGCTTTCCATAAATGAATATTTGCCAAACTATCACTTCCCATCACAATATAAAACGCTTCTTCCGGATATTGCGCCATTAATGCTTCTAAAGTATCGATGGTGTAGGAGGGTTGAGGTAATTGAAATTCAATAGTCTCAATTTCAAATTGAAAATTATCCTCAATGGAGAGCTTTACCATTTCCATTCTGAGGTCTTGCGCTATCAGTTCGTCTTTTATTTTTAATGGATTATGAGGAGAAACAACAAATTTTATTTTGTCAAGATTGGCTTCATTTAATATATACTGTGCAATTATTAGGTGTCCAACATGCAATGGATTAAAGGATCCGAAAAATAAACCAGTTTTCATGAGGCTATAAAATTTCGAACAATTTCCTCGGCCTTTTGAAGCGTATCTTCTAATTTGTCATTAATTAAAACCATGTCGTATTGCTTTTCAAATTGCAGTTCAAACTGTGCTTTCTCAATTCGCATTTGCAATTGGTGTTCCACCTCAGTGCTTCTTTTTCTAAGGCGTTCCATTAAAATATCAATACTTGGTGGTCGCAGAAAAACAGACAGGGCTTGACTCCCAAATTTCTTCTTGATATTTAAACCACCAACCACATCAACATCAAAAACAACCGTCTTACCTTCTTTCCAAAGTCGCTCTATCTCGCTATTAAGTGTGCCATAAAAGATGCCTGAATACACTTCTTCATGCTCTAAAAATTCATTCCGTTCTATTTTAGACTCAAAATCTTCTAATTCTAAAAAATGATACTCTCTTCCATTTAATTCATTTTCTCTTGGTTTGCGTGTGGTAGCCGAAATAGAAAAACCAAGTTCAGGGATGGTTTTTAATAAATGATTCACCACAGTGGTTTTGCCACTGCCAGATGGGGCTGAAAATATGATAACTTTATTCAAGACCCTGCAAAGAAACAAAGATTTTTAGAATAAAAATTTCAATTTATGAAAATATATTTCCGCAAGGCAACTATCTGTTATATATTTGTGTCTACTATTAAATAAAAATATTTTGCAAGTCAGAATAGCCTTTTTAGTTGGTTTTTTCTGTTGTTTTATTAACCTTAAAGCCACTCCTGTTGCAGATTTTACATTATCTGTAAAACAAGGGTGTGTGCCTTTAACAGTCTCTTTTACAAATAAAAGTACCGGCAGTCCTACCAAATATGAGTGGGATTTTGGCAATGGAAATAAATCTACGTTATTAAATCCTTCAGCCATTTATTACAAATCAGGAAATTTTGCTGTAACGCTAACTGTTTGGGATGCGAGCGGTAATAAGGCGAGTAAAACATTCAATCCAATCCGGGTTTTTAAAAATCCTACGGCTGAATTCATAGCCGACACTGTGGGTTGCGTGGGTGATTTATTGAATTTTAAGGACCTTTCTTCAAAAGCAGATACGGCTATTGTAAAATGGACTTGGGATTATGGGGATGGTAACTTAACCAATAGTCAGAATTCTCAACATGCATATACATACGATAATACATTTACCATAGGTTTAACCATTGTGGATGGCTATGGTTGTAAAAGCCTAGAAACGAAGGTGAAGTATATCCGCATTAAACCAAAACCAAAACTTAATTTCGCTTTAAGTACCCTTTATAGTTGTGCTATTCCTGTTAAAGTTACCGCTTTAAATAGTAGCACCGGCGCTACAGGTTATACATGGAGTACAAGTATTGGTAACAGTGGAACAACGAAAGATTTCTTTTTCGATATTACTAATTATGGCAATGTTACCGTTACTTTAAAGGCTTCCTCCGCCAATGGCTGTGCCGCTGAGCTTACCAAAGGCCCAATTGTTGTGCAAAAAATGAAAGCAGATTTTTCATTCCCGAGTGGCAATTTTTGTCAAAATGCAGACCTAACATTCACCAATAATTCAAGTCCCGCACCTTCAACCAATAAATATTTTTGGGAATTTGGCGATGGAACCACAGATAATACCAAAAACCCTTCACACAAGTTCACCTCCGATGGTACTTATTCAATTAAAATGACGGTTACCAATGGTGCTTGTTCTGAGGAAATTACCAAAACCATTGTCATTAAAAAACAGCCAGTTGTTACTGTTACAGTAGATGATACCGTTGGTTGTAAGTTGCCTTCTACAATTACGGCTCGTATAAGCGGCGCCAACCTAACAAATAGTCAATGGAGTTGGGGAGATAAGACGCCAATCGTTACGCTTGCTGGCAGTCAGTCTTCTATTTCGCACACCTATAAAGTTAAAAATGCATACCAACTGGTCTATCGGGCTAACGATGTTAATGGTTGTTTTTTTGGTGATACTTTTCCTTATCTCATGCATATTGCAGATCAGAAGGTTGAAATTATTCCTGACAGTGTTACAGGTTGTATTCCTAAGACAGTTAAATTTGATATCAAAGAAACGCTTTTTCAAAAAGTAAAATCTTATGAATGGGTATTTAGTGATACCGCTTTAAAATATACAATAAAACGCCCGCTTAGAACCTTTTATAAGAGAGGCCAATATCAGGTTATACTAAAAGTGGTAACGATAGAAGGCTGTGAATTTTTTGATACTGCTAAAATTTTATTAGGTGAGAAATACAAGCCTTCATTTTACATCAAAAAACCAAAGGATATTTGTAATAATGATACTTTTCATTGGGTCAATACGACCAAGCCTGACAGTTTGAAAAAGAAACTCAAATTTTATTTAAAAGCTTATGAAATACCTGAGTTGAATATTGGTGATACAGATGCCTTTGTATTTAAAGATTCTCTAATTTATTCTAGAATAGGAGGAAAGTTCAAATTAAAGTTGGTTGCCAATGACAATGGCTGTGAATCGACTTCCGACAATGTAGATACGCTATATGTGCATGGTCCATATCCCAAGGTTTATCTTAAAAATTTAGATTGTAAATTCGATAAATATATGGTTGCCATCGAAACCAATTGGAGCAACCGCTCGGTATTTACAATCGATGATAGTATTTATAATTACACGAAACCATTTGTGTACAAATTGAAACCCAATAAATTCAATATAATAAAATACAAATCATGGAATGATACCTTTAGTTGCGTCGATTCATTTATACCAAAATATCCTGTAAGTCCCAATCGAGAGGATCCTGGCATAATCAATTCTTTGAGTAGTATTTGTGCGCCATCCATTGTTACCTTAGGCTATAATAAAAAAGTAATTGTTGATGGACATTGGATATTTCCGAATGGGGACACTACCCATCAAGTTAAAACAAAATATACTTTCAATGAAGGAGGTACTTTTACGATTAAATTAGCTGGTTACAGGGATTCTACCTTGTGTCCAGATACCTTTATTTTTATTTACAATATTCAAGGTGCAATAATTAAGGACAGAGTCATAGCATCAAGTAAATGCTTGCCAATTCAGCTTAATCTTTTAGATTCAAACTTTAACAAGGATAACAACATACATACTTGGCAAATTGGAGATGATTTTATAGATGTTAAATCTTTAAGTACATTATATCAAGTTAATGTAATTCCTGCGGGCAATGACACAGCAATAGTCGTTAAGCATTTGGTAGTTGCAGCAAATGGTTGCAAAAGTCAGAAAATATTTTACATACCTTTTTCAGGTCCCAAGATGGGATACAAATTTAAACGTTATGCTGTCTGTGATACGCCAGTGTTCTACTTCGATGGTTTGATAAAGGATAGTTCTAAAACCAAATTCCCTGTGCAATTTAAATGGACCTTTAGCGATGGAACCATTAAAAACGGGATGCAAGTAAGTGGCAAATTCAAAGTGGTAGGAATGAATTATTACACGGTAAGTTGTACTGATGTCAATGGATGCAGTACCAGTTATTATGATAGTTTTGAAGTTTCTCCCAATATGCTCCAACCGCTCTTTTATGCAGATCCAACTGGCCGTTTTTGTCCACCGTTACAATGCAAATTCTTCGATTTGTCAAAGACTTTTAACGCCCAAATTGTGAAATGGGAATGGGATTTCGGAGATGGTACAACCTCACAACTACAGAATCCAGAAAAGCTCTACTTACTCCCTGGAAACTATAATTTAACTTTAAAGGTTACGAGTCTCAATGGGTGTACTGCCACACTTGTTAAACCAGGTTATATTATTGTAAATGGTCCACGCGGTACCTATGATTTTGATAGAGGCGATGCCTGTTTGCCGCATAAAGTGCAATTCAGAGGAGTTGCCATTGATTCTGCAACCATGGAGTGGGATTTAGGCGATGGTGTAGTAACCGAAGGCAATAATTTTACCCATACATACAATAGAAGAGGTCGCTATATTCCCGCACTCATTTTATCAGATACTTTGGGTTGCAAATACACTTTGCCACCAATTGATACAATTGAAATATTTGATTATCCTGTGGCGACATTAAAAGCCAAAGGTCTATGTTTTCATGAGCCGATTCAAGTTGGTTCTGTTGCATACAGTAACCACGACGATCCAAGTGTTAAATCAACTTGGTATTTTAATAATAATTTAGCCAGTCCCGGCACCGACTCCATGTTTAATTCAAAAACCAGAGGCAATCAAAGTATTCGATTGATTGTGGAGAATAAAGGCACTTGCAAGGATACCGTTGATATAAAAGTTCGGCTATATGCACCAACTGCTAATTTTATTCCATCTAAGCCATTGGTTTGTTTAGGGAATCCCTTAAAATTTGATAATTTAAGTATATCGGATACAACTATTAAATCGTACCAGTGGGATTTTGGGGACACAAGAACTTCCACCATTGATCAACCAATACACAGTTATTCCGCTCCAGGCCAATATGATGTCCAATTGATAGCCAAGGATGTATTGAATTGTGTTGATACCATTATGAAACCAGCTGCAGCTATCGTTGGAGATACGATACCGCCAGCCATGGTGCCAATCAGAAGAGCTTCGGTTTTAAGCAACCGATCTATTGAATTGGTCTTCGCTAAATATCCGACTTTTGATTTTACAAAGTATCTTTTGTATAAAGAGGCGAATGGCAATTATTATAAAATATCTGAGTTAACAAACAAGAACGATACTGTTTATACTGATAATCAGGTAAATACGCTTACACAATCCTATTGCTATAAAATATCCTCCGAAAATCTGTGTTTGTTGCGATCACCAATTAATGCAAGTCAAGAACATTGTACCATTGAAACAAAAGCATATGGCAAATTGGATGCTAACCTTGTAAAATGGAGTCCTTATATTGGATTTGATTCTGTCGAAAACTACGAGATTTGGCGCGAAGATTATAACAAACCAAGTGGATATAGTTATGTCGCTACTGTAAAAGGACATGAATTTGAATATACTGATACCCTTATTACCTGTAATACCCGTCAAAATTATAGAATCATGGCCAATCAGTTCATGGGCTTTAAGGAATATTCGCGAAGCGATACAGCAACTGCTAAACCCTATTATTTTAATACCACACTTCCTAATTATGCTTGGCGTGCAACGGTAGAAGAAGATGATTATACCAAGGTAGAATGGTTAAATAATGCCTGGAGTAAAAATGGAATGAAGGCCTATTTGCTAACCAAACAATTTCCAGACGGTAAAACCTTATTCGAGAATAAATATTTCGATTTATTGGATACCACCTTCTTAGATAAAAATACCAACGTTCAAGAACATAGTTATGTTTATAAAGTAAAAGGGCTCGACTTATGTGGAGACACCACACCGATTAGCAATGTAGCACAATCCATTTTACTAAAATGCTATTTCGATGAAAATACTCAAAAACCTGCGTTGATTTGGAACCATTACAACCTTTGGAGCCAAGGGGTTTCTTATTATCAAATTGAGCAAAAAATGCCAGATGGATCTTTTGTAATTATCGGTAAAGTAAATGCGAATGATACGCAATTTATACACATGGATGCATTGCAAAACTGTACCCCTAAATTTAGATACCGTGTGCGAGCGATTAGCAATGTCAATGCTATTTTGAATAGTTCAACTTATAGTTTATCTAATGAAGCAGATGCATTTCCGCATTCAACTTTGTTTATACCCAATGCTTTCAGTCCAGATAAAAATGAAATCAATGAATTTTTTGGACCACAAGGGCAATACATTACCAAATATAAATTCCAAATTTTCAACCGTTGGGGCGAGAAAATATTCGAGACTTCAAATTGTATGGAAGGTTGGAATGGCTATTATAAAGACGAGCGCTGTGAGCAAGATGTATACCTCTATAGCCTAGAAGCTCAGGGTGCAGATAAAAAGTCTTACAACTTGAAGGCCACCTTCCATCTGTTTAGATAACAACTAAATCTAAGGAATTGAAATCAAAAAAAAGCGAGTAACAAATGCTTTAAAAGTTTAAACAGTTATTTCGGGTTTTACCAAAATTGTTTTTTCTTGACTTATCGTAACCTTACCTTTTTCAGCACCTTTAATTTTTCTTACAAATTTGCGCTGTGTATAAGCAACCGTGGCCAAATCTTGCTGCCGCGACTTGGAGAAATACGCTGCTAAGCTTGCTGCTTTTTCTAATACAGAATCTGGCAAAGGTTTGTTTTTTTTAATTTTAATAATCACATGACTGCCACCAACATCTTTGGCATGTAACCAGATATCATCCTTGTCGCTAAAATAATTGAGAAGTTTCTCATTACTCTCTGCATGTTTTCCAACAAGTATCTCATATCCCTCGTATTCAAAATGTTTGTAAGGTAAATTGACAATGCCACTTTCATTGGCTTTATTTTTTACAAACGGTTTTAAATCGCGCATTTGTTGGGCCATTAAAACGCGCTCTAATTGGCTTTTAAGTATAACAATAGTCTTACTGGCATTGTCAATCTTTAATTCGAGCTGTTTTAAAATATAAGGTTTGGCTTTGTCTTTTTTAAAGTATAACTCAGCATTTTTAAGTGCAGATAATTTCTCGTCTAATTTGATTTCAATGGGTTGATTATGGTACACATCATTCACTGTTATTTTTTTTATGCCCTCTGGAATCAGGTATAAATTTGCTAAAATAATATTGCCAATTTCTTCATCTTTTCGGGCGTCGAGTAATTTTTCGAGCGCTTTGGAATTCGCCTTTAAATAGTTTTCCTTCTCCTTTAATTGGGTGCTAAATTTTGAAACTAATTCTGATTTGGACTCACTAAAAATTCTAGATTTTAAATACGCCGAAGTATAGTCTGTAATCGTATTTAAAATGTTATTGTTTGTATCATTCGCATTGAAAGATAAATCAAGTGGGGATTCGCTGATAACTAGGTTAACGGATTCATTGTAAGCTCGCAATTGGTTTTTAAAGATAGCTGCATCTATTCTTTTACTATTGTTTAAATAAAATGTCGCAGGTAGATAGGGGTATGTTTCTGAAAATATTTGCGCATTTTCAAAGGCCTTTTCTTGAAAGATGGGTTCTATTACACGCACCATATCCGACCAGGCTAAATCCTGATCCATTTCTATATTCCTTCTGAATTGATTGATGACTTTGTCGTTTTCAAAAAGTAAGACGTTGGCTTTTCTTCCGAAACATTTGAACGCTAAACGCTCGCCATTGTCAAATTCCAAATGAAAACTTCTTTCATAAGGATGGCCTATAACAGCTACCACTTTGTAATTAACAAGTTCTTTAAATTGAGGCTTGAATAAGCGGTTTTCGCCAACAACATCGTTGTCAAAGTTGAAAAATATTTCACCTTTATAAAAAGTACAACGGAATGAAAAGTGATTGAATTCGAAATAAATTTCATCAACAGAATTGCTAAAAGACTTGACCAAAAATTGATTGCGTAGTTGTGCATCTAAAGTTCGAGCAATAGCTGCAATAACAAAACAATTGTGATGGTGCATGCTTAAGCTTTAAATCAGAGCAAATTTAATAATCGCCATTGATATCTGTCAAAGCCTCACAGCCATTTTCTGTTAT
Source organism: bacterium (assembly GCA_029945665.1). Lineage (GTDB taxonomy): Bacteria > Bacteroidota > Bacteroidia > NS11-12g > UBA955 > JABMMZ01. The sequence continues at coordinate 29,651 of JAQSCZ010000126.1, forward strand.
CAAAATGGTGTGTTCGTATTGTGCAGAAAGTTTGCCATCAATGGTTCTGGCGGTCCAGCCATCTTTTCGGTCAACTTTACAACGGGCCTTTCCAGCATTAATCATGGGCTCAATGGTAAAAGTCATACCAGGGCGAAGTATGGGGCCTGAGTTTTTCTTGGCCACATGGTCAACCTGAGGATCTTCGTGAAAACGGATTCCAACGCCATGTCCACAAAATTCAAAAACAACGCTGTAGCCATTCTTTACGGCATGCTCATTTATCACATACCCAATATTGCCTAGGTGGTTGCCCGGATAACATTCTTTCATGCCAAGGTGCAGGCATTCATTGGTTACTTTCATTAATTCCTTGGCATAAGTAGATACTTCACCAACTTCATACATTCTACAAGTATCGCCAAAGTAACCGTTTAAAATAGTTGTAACATCAACATTTACAACATCGCCAAACTTCAATTCATAGTCATTTGGAACACCATGGCAAACAACGTCATTTGGAGACACACAAGTGGCATATTTGTATCCTTTGTAGCCTTTTGTAGCGGCTTTTGCACCATGTTTTACAATGAATTCTTCAGCTAAACGGTCAATTTCAATGGTTTTGATACCTGGCTTTATAAATTGTTCAAGGTATTTAAGGGTTTCTGCAGCTAATTTACTGCTCGCTCTTATACCATCTATTTGTTCTTGGTTTTTAATAATAATAGCCACTGTTTACTCGCTTATATGGGTGCAAATTTACATTAAATAATTAGGCATTAAAAATGCGTGCGATTGAATTATTGAGATTCTAGTAAACATTGTACTTACTTATTATTAAAAAGGTACAGAAATTGAGCTTGTTACAAAATGGTTGCTGCGTGTTTCCAACTTATCCTTTAAGAATATGGATGCTTTACTTTGAAGGGTCCTAGCTTCTATTCTAAAAAGGGCAAATTTGCTTATTTGGAAATCAATATTCATTGAATATCCAAAGGTCTGAAAAGGTTTGTGATTAATTGTTGTAATAATTACATTGTTTGGATCACTGTAATATTCTATTCGCGTTGCTATTTTTATAGTTTTGTTTAACGCGTATTGTGTTACAATTATGGGAGAAAACCAGGTATTAAGTCCAGAAATTCGCTCATTGCTATCTCTTTTTTGTTCCAATCCGTAATCTAACCCTACAATCACTTGAAATTTAGTTGTAATTTGGTATTGGGCATAGGTGTTATTGAAGAATCTTTTTTGATTTAAACTATCGGCACCGCCATTTCCCAAGTATGTACTCCAGTTGAATGTTAAATTTTTATTCGCTTTGTAATTTAATTGGGTACCAATAGCGGGTTTGCGATAGTATTTTGAAAGCATTATTTTTTGCCAACCGTTTAGAACCAAAAAACTTAAATTCAATGCGTCATTTTTACTTGTAAAATTTAATTTAAAACCAGATTCGTAATAGGGTGAATTTTCTGCTAATATACTTCTTGTCAAATTCCAACAGTCTTTGCCAATAGCACTTTCAAAACCAATGTGCGAAGGCATAACGCCAATATCTAACCATATTTTTTGCTGTTTGGAAATTTTAAATCCAATATTGGCTTCAAAAATATTTTTTATAAAGCCCTTTTCTTGTGCCAAATTATAGGTTGAATAGGTTCCACCCATCAATGCTAAATTGCTCCTAAATCTTTTTTTTGACAGGCTAGCCTTTACATAAGCTAGATTTAAGTTAAACTCATTGTGCCTATTATAATTGTAAAAAAAAGAAGGACGTAAATGTTTTTCAGGGCGCCCAAAATCGTAACTATAATAAGATTCCATGTAGCCGGAAATTTGGATATTTTGAGCTGAATCTTCAAAAGCGGCTCTGATAGTAAAAAAGGGGAGAAGACATAAAAGAAGACTTATACTTCTCATATCATTTATGACTTTCGAATTAAATCAATTTTCTCTACTTTATGGTAAACCAATGGAATTAACTCCGTAATCACATCACTCTTGTCAAGTCCAAAGGCTTTTTCGTCCGTTTGACTAAAACTCTTCAATTTGAAATAGGATTTCAACAAAATACCTTCTCTCAATTCAAATTCATTTTCAACTGATAGGAATTTTTCAATAACTACAAATTTAAAATCGGGTTCTGCATTGTATTTGGTAGAGCCATCAGGACGAATGTGGAGATTCAATTCTTTTTGTTCAACCAAATCGGCAACAATTTTCTTGAAGAACAATTCCGCTCTTGGTTGTACTCTAAAACCTATGTTAATATTAACTTTAATTACTTTATCATCAATTAACTCGTCGACTTCGTAATTAAGAGAATAAGGTTCATCCGTACGGTGTAGGTGCAAGAACCAATATACATCAGCCCGTTTTGGTTTCTTAGAAAAAATTGAGTTAATAATTTTCTCCTCCACTTCATGATAATTATTTGCCTTGGTGAGATAAATCAAGTGAGTCGAAAATTTCGGTATACTTTCATCGCAACTTAACTCTTGGATTTGAGCTGTGTATTTCTCGAGTCTTGTAAACTTCGTTAGTTTATTATTAATTTTTCTGCCAAAATATACTGTGTACATAATAATAAAAAACAAGGATGAAATTATCACTGTGATATAACCACCCTCTGGAAATTTCTTAATGTTTGCTATGAAAAATGAAACTTCTATAATAAAGAAGAAAATAAAAATGAATCCTGCCAATGCCTTGTTCCAACGCAATCTATAGCGCAAAAAGCAATACAATAGAATAGTGGTCATCATCATGGCCATGGTAATAGCTAGGCCATAAGCAGCCTCCATTTTTGCTGAAGACTCAAAGTGCCAGATAACCAAAATACAACCAACCCACATAATTGAATTGATGCTTGGAATATAAATCTGACCTTTTAAATTGGAAGGTTGTCTTACGGTCACTCTTGGCCAAAAGTTTAAGTTCATAGCCTCACTAATTAGAGTGAATGAACCGCTGATGAGTGCTTGAGAGGCAATGATGGCTGCCGAAGTAGCAATAATAATTCCTGGAATTAAGAACCAGTCAGGCATCATTTCAAAAAATGGTTTTCTGCCATCTAGGTGTGTTGAACCTTGATTTAACAACCATACAGCTTGACCAAGATAGTTCACAATTAAACAGGTTTTAACAAATCCCCAGGTAATGCGTATATTCTTTTTACCGCAATGGCCTAGGTCTGAATATAAGGCCTCGGCTCCCGTAGTAGCCAAGAAAACACCACCTAATAACCAAAAACCTTGCGGGTAATTAGCCAATAAATCAATTGCATATTTGGGATTAAGTGCTTTTAAAATACTTGGGCAAAGCACCACTTGCGAAATGCCGACAACAAATAACATGGCAAACCAAACGAGCATGGCTGGCCCAAAAATGGTGCCTATATAATGGGTTCCAAATCTTTGAAGAAAAAATAGTAATGATAAAATAACAATAACAATCGGGACGGTTGGAATATTTGGTATAATTTTATCAAGTCCTTCTATTGCAGATAATCCTTCAACAGCTGAAACAACAGAAATCGGGGGCGTGATAATACCATCTGCTAAAAGTGTAACTGCACCAATAATCGTTGGAATAATAAGTTTTTTACGGTATCTTCTCACCAAGGCATAAAGCGAGAAAATACCTCCTTCGCCTTCGTTATCTGCTTTTAAAGTAAGCCAAATATATTTTATAGTAGTTTGAAATACAAGGGTCCAAACTATACAAGAAATACTGCCTAGTACAAGCATTTCGGTTATGGGTTTATCATCTATAATTGCATTTAAAACATACAATGGACTGGTTCCAATATCGCCGTAAATTATACCCAAAGCGATTAGTAATGTGGCGGCGGTTACCTTGCTATTTCTGTCCTTGTGTTTCATTGTAACATTTTAATGCTTATTAATTCAATTTTAAAATAAAGTGCAAATGTAAATCTAGTTTGACAAAATTATTCTATATATAAGAAATTATATTTTAGCGTGCATCCATTGTTCCTCCAAAATTTTATTTTAATTGAAATTCACTACCTTTGCATTTATGAATAATGAGCAATTGAAGGATATAAGAGGCCGTGTTGAGGCTTTGGGGAGGTATCTTTGACGTCGAACAAAAATTAGCTTTAATAGCAGACGAAGAATCACAAACACTCTCTCCAGATTTTTGGAACGATTCAGCAAAGGCTGAAAAACATCTAAAAAAAATTAAAGAGAAAAAATTTTGGACAGAAGCCTATAAGTTATGTCAGGATGGATTATCTGATTTAGAAATACTCAAAGAATTTAATGAAGCTGGCGAAGCAACAGATGCAGAGGTTAACGAAGTTTATCAGAATACGACTGTAGCGCTCGAAAATCTTGAAATGAAAAACATGTTGCGCCATGAGGAGGATAGGCTTGGTGCGATATTAACTATTAATAGTGGAGCAGGCGGCACAGAAAGTTGTGATTGGGCTTCAATGTTAGCTAGAATGTATATCATGTGGGGTGAAAAAAACGGCTAGTCTGTAACCGAAATAGACAGACAGGACGGTGATGTGGCAGGCATTAAATCAATAACCATCGAATTTGAAGGGAGTTTTCCGTATGGATATTTAAAAGGTGAAAGTGGCGTTCACCGCTTGGTGAGAATCTCACCTTTCGATAGCAATGCAAAGCGACATACATCATTTGCAAGTGTATATGCATACCCGATGATTGATGATGAAATTAAAATAGAGGTTAATCCAGCGGATGTTGATTTGCAAACAAGTAGAAGTGGCGGCGCAGGTGGACAGAATGTAAATAAAGTTGAAACGAAAGTGCAATTAACACACCGACCGACAGGCATTGTGGTGGTGTGTCAAAAAGCGCGTTCACAAGGCGAAAATAGAGAATTGGCCATGCAAATGTTAAAGTCTCAATTGTATGAATTGGAATTGAGAAAACAAAATGAAGCCCGCGATGCGATTGAAGCCAGTAAAATGAAAATTGAATGGGGTTCTCAAATCCGAAACTATGTTTTCCATCCCTATAAATTAATTAAAGATGTGCGGACTGGAATCGAAACAAGCAATGTCAGCGCTGTAATGGATGGTTATTTAGATGAATTTATCAAAGGTTATTTAATGGCCTTAGGTGGTAATATTGTAGAAAAAGGTAAAGGTTAACAAGCATTGAAATTAGAATCAATAACAAAGAAAATTACTAGTTATGTCGACTGATAGAATTAAAATAATTGAATGTCCCCGCGATGCAATGCAAGGCTTTCATCATATTATTCCAACTGAAACTAAAGTAGAATACATTAATGCCTTGCTGCGTGTTGGATTCGATGTGTTGGATTGCGGTAGTTTCGTGTCACCTAAGGCTGTGCCTATGTTGGCAGATACCAAAGCGGTTTTGGATGCGATTGATTTAGACCATACAAATACAAAATTATTGGTTATAGTTGCCAATGAAAGGGGAGCCGAGGAAGCAGCCACCTTCAAGCAAATTGATTTTATAGGATATCCATTTAGCATTTCCGAACAATTTCAAAAACGCAATACCAATCATGGGATTATTGATTCGATTGAAATTCTGAAAAATATTCTCGCCATTGCAAATAAAGCACATAAAGAAGTTGTTGTTTATCTCTCTATGGGATTTGGAAACCCTTACAATGAAGAATGGTCAACTGATTTGGCCATTGATTGGTGTAAACGTTTGGCTGATTTAGGTATTAAAATTATCAGTTTGTCGGATACAATAGGTGTTGCAAAACCGACAGATATTGATGCAATTTTCAAAGCATGCCAATCCATGATACCAAACGTTGAATTAGGTGCTCATTTTCACACGCGGCCTGATAATTATTTACAAAATATTTCAGCTGCTTACAATGCAGGTTGCAGGAGATTTGATAGTGCTATGCGCGGTTTTGGAGGCTGTCCGTTCGCGTCAGATAAACTCACTGGAAATTTGCCAACAGAAGCATTACTATCTTATATTAGGCATATCAATGAACCTACCCAAGTTATTCCTGAAAAATTTGATCTAGCGTATTTATTGGCTGGAAAAATATTTATTTAGCGTGAGATCGGGTTAAGCATAACAATTAAATATGGTGTCTCAAATATTTTAATCCTTTCCATTTTCTTCCCCTTTAGCTTCGCTGCGGCTTCATGGTCCGTTAGTGCAAAAATAAGATAAACTTAGCCGAAGGCATTCTCATTAGCTTGCGAGTAAAAAGCCACCACACAAAGAAAATTTCAATTGGTATTCTCGCGTTGTCTCGCCCTTAATACCTGACTAAGAATGCGTTGGCTCAGCCCCTAGTTTTAGTTCCTTAATATATTTAAATCATATTCATTTTCTTCTACTTTTTTGTTTGGACAAAAAAGTAGCAAAAAAACCACCACGCATAGAAAATTTCAATTGGTCTTCACGCACAGGCCCGCCCTTCATCCCTGACCAATTAAAATTTTTACGCATGCTTGGACCCAACGCGCAGAACCTGCCTTCGATAAAAGTTGTACCATTTTAGCAGGTAGTGGTATTAGTTATTGTTTTTTTATTTACAACTTCTTTATTTCGATTACCTTTTTTTAAATTATTTACACAAGATTTAAGCAGCATTTAGTTGACTAAAGTTACTTAACCCGAACTTACGTTATTTATTTAGATTTTTTCAAAGTTTCCGCCTTTAATTCGGCTTTCCCTTGTTCTATAATTGCTAATTCTGCTTTGTTTAGAACAGGATAAGCTAAATTTAAATTTTGAAGGGTTTCAAGTAAAATATCTCCAACAACCACTCTGCTCACCCATTGATTATCGGCAGGAATAATATGCCATGGGGCGTGTTTAGTACTTGTAGATTGGATCATCTCTTCATAAACAGTTTGATACGCATCCCAAAGCTTACGCTCTTTTAAATCGCCAAGATTAAATTTCCAATTTTTGGTAGGATCGTTGGTCCGTTCTAAAAATCTAATTTTTTGTTCATCTTTGCTCATATTTAGAAATAGTTTAATGATAATTGTACCATTCTTCACTAAATGTCTCTCCATTTCATTAATTGCACGGTAGCGGTTTTTCCAAAATTTTGAATCAATATCACCAATTGCATTAATATGTGGCATTTTTTGATTTAAAATAAACTCAGGATGCACCTTTGCAACTAGCACTTCTTCGTAATACGAGCGATTAAAAACGCCTATCATTCCTTTTGCAGGAAGGGCCTTGTAGGTACGCCATAAAAAATCATGATTGAGCTCTTCTTGGGTAGGTTGCTTGAAAGCGGTGACATGGCAACCTTGTGGATTTATACCACTTAATACATGTTTGATACAACTGTCTTTGCCAGATGCATCAATTGCTTGTAAAACCAACAGAATAGTGTGTTTTCCTTGCGCAAAGAGTTTATCTTGAAGTTTGGCTATTTCCTCTTTGTAGCTTTCTAAACTAGCCTTAATCAATTTGTCGTTTAAATAACCAGCGTTATAAGAGGTTCTAAATTGTTTTAATTTGAAATCATGGCCATTTTTTACCACAATTTTTAGATCTTCTGTTACTTTTTTATTCATATTGTATTTTTTAAAAGGAAAATCCGGCCCTAATAATATAAGGGGCGCCGTAAATGTTATTATTGGGTGGGAACTTGAGTAAATAATAGGCCGAAATATAAAATCCACCACCAGGAAAATAGCCCCCGCCAATCAATACATAGTCATTCCAGCCTGTGTTAGCATTTTGATAGCTATAATTGAGCAATTGGTACTCCGTTTGAACAAAAAATTGTTGACTGATTAAATACCGCACATAGGTATTTCCGCCATATACTTGATATTTAAAAGGACCAAATTTTAAAAATTGATAATTCGCACCAACACCCGCAATTAATCTATTGGTTATTCTATAACCTACTTGAGGTTGCAAATTGATATTAATTGTAGATTGGCCATTGGTGCTTCCAAAACCGCCACCTCCGCCTATATTAAATACAAGACGCTTTCTAAATGGTACTTTTCCTGTACTATCTCTGGGCAGATCAGCTATGTTTTGGGCATCTAAAATGCGGATCAGACCAAAAAAAAGGACAAAAAATAAAATGTTTTTTATTTTCATTGCTTTTGTGTTTCAATATTAGATTAATTTTGCATCCGAAAAAAATATAATACACAATGTCAAAAATTCACAACTTTTCAGCAGGCCCATCTATTTTACCACAAGAAGTCATTGAAGCTTCGATTGAAGGAATCAGAGATTTCGCAGGTACAGGTTTATCTTTATTGGAAGTTTCACACCGAGGTAAAGAGTTTATTGCAGTCGTTGAAGAGGCGCAAGCAACTATTAAAGAATTAATGGGCATTCCAGAAGGTTATGAAATTATATTTTTAGGTGGTGGTGCAAGTATGCAATTTTTAATGGTTGCTTATAACTTATTAGAAAAAAAAGGGGCTTATCTTAAAACAGGTGTTTGGGCCGCCAATGCTGTTAAAGAAGCCAAATATCTTGGAAACGTTGATGTTGTAGCAAGTAGCGAGGATAAAAACTATGCTTATATTCCAAAAGGGTATACCATTCCAAATGATGCCGATTATTTCCATTGCACAAGTAACAATACCATTTATGGAAGCCAAATCCAATCTTTTCCTGATAGCCCCGTAACCATGGTTTGTGATATGAGTTCAGATATTTTGAGTAGAAAAGTGGATGTCTCTAAATTTGGGTTGATTTATGCTGGTGCTCAAAAGAATATGGGCCCTGCTGGCGTTACAGTTGTAATTATTAGAAAAGATATTCTAGGAAAAGTAACCCGCCAAATTCCAAGCATGATGAATTATGCCATTCACATTGAAAAGGAAACCATGTTTAACACGCCTCCAGTTTTCCCGATTTTCTCAATGTTGCAAAACTTGAAATGGGTAAAAAAAGTTGGTGGGGTCGAAGAAATGCAAAAAAGAGCAGCCGCAAGAGCTAATTTATTGTATAGTGAAATTGATAATAATCCTTTGTTCGTAGGAACTATTGCAAAGGAAGACCGTTCCCAAATGAACGCATGTTTCTTACTTACCGATGCTTCTTTAGAAGATAAATTTAATGCCGCATGGAAAGCTGCGGGTATTTCTGGTATCAAAGGTCACCGTTCGGCTGGCGGATACCGTGCCAGCATGTACAATGCATTACCTTTAGAGAGTGTTGAGGCATTGGTGAACGTAATGAGAACTTTTAATAATTAATTCGCTTTTAACAAATGAAAATACTAGCAAATGATGGCATTGATGCCTCTGCAAAAATAGCCCTTGAAGCCAAAGGGTTTACCATAGATACCAATAAAATAGCGCAAGAGGATTTGGTTTCAAGGCTAAATGAATATGATGTTTTATTAGTGAGAAGTGCAACTAAGGTAACCAAAGCATTAATAGACGCTGCACCTAACTTAAAATTAGTTGGAAGGGCAGGTGTTGGCTTAGATAATATCGATACTGTTTATGCTAAAGAAAAGGGTTTGGCAGTAGTTAATACGCCTGCAGCAAGTAGTACAAGTGTTGCAGAGTTGGTTTTTGCCCACATGTTTTCTATTTGCCGTCTATTGCAATACACCAATAGAGAGATGCCAGTAAACGGAATCGATAAGTTTAATGACCTTAAAAAGGCGGCTTCAGCAGGTGTTGAATTAAAAGGAAAAACCTTCGGTTTAATTGGATTTGGAAGAATAGGAAGAGAAGCAGCACGCATGGCCTTCGGTTTAGGTATGAATGTCATAGCTTTTGATCCAATGATTTCCGAAGCTGAGGTTGAAATTACCTTTCATCCAGAAGCACATTTACCTTCAATCAAAAAAATGATTAAAACGATTTCTAAGGAAGCTGTTTTACAGCAAGCTGACTTTGTAAGTTTACATATTCCTGGAGGTCAAGGTTATGTCATAGCAGCTGCTGAATTGGCTATGATGAAAAAGGGTTCAGGCCTCATTAATTGTGCAAGAGGTGGCGTTGTTTCTGAAAGCGATTTGATTGATGCTTTAAAAAGCGGACATTTAGCGTATGCTGGTACTGATGTTTTTGAAAAAGAGCCACCAGTGAATGGTGCGATATTGAGTTTGGACAATGTTTCTCTATCGCCGCATATTGGTGCAAGCACCGCCGAGGCACAAAAGCGCATCGGAGACGAAATGGCTGAACAAATCATCAATTTTTTTAAATAATTACCACTTTTGCCCGAAATTTATCCTTTTAAAGCCTTACTTCCTTCACCTGGCCTCGAAATAGAAGTGTCGGCAAATACCCATGTTGATGACAAAGCAAGGCAGATGGAGATTATTCAAACCAATCCCAAAACCTATCTTCAGGTAGTAAAGCCTTATCTCAAGTTCGATGAAGAAAAGAACCCAGATAAACATTTTCCGCTATCTAAATTGGCCATTGTTCAACTTATGGCCGATAAAATAATGGTTCAGGATGTGGAAGATACCTTGTACGTATATTCACAATTGAATAAGGATACAAAAGAATTGTATCTCGGGTTAATATGCAACGTATCCGCTAAAGACTATTATGATGGTAAAATAAAGGTGCATGAAAATACTCTTACAGAAAAGGAAAATCAACTCATCGATCACATTAGAATTTGTGGAGCTATTGGAGAGCCGGTGCTATTAACCCACTTTGAAAATGCTGAAATAGAAGCTTTGCTCAAAAAAGTAATGGATGCCCAATCTTCGGATATTAATTTTACCGATGAAGTCAATAGGGAACACACTATCTATAAGGTTCAGGATATTGAATTAATCAATGCATTTAAAGCAGCTTATCACCAATTAGATAGTTTTTATATTGCAGATGGTCACCATAGGAGTGCAGCTTCTGCAGGGTATTACAAGGCCAAAGGCGTAAATGATGGTAGATATCTAGCTTTTTTGGTTCCTGCAAATCACCTGCATATTGATAGTTTTTATAGAGCGTATAAATCAAATAATACATTTGATATAAATGAATTTGTTAATGGCTTGAGTCTATATTTCGATATACATGAGACCAGTGAAAAAGTTGTGCCTAAATCTGCCCGAGAATTTGGACTTTGCACTTCAAAAGGCTGGTTTCATTTAAAATTTAAAGGAATAATCGAACATCCAAATGTGGTAAATCAATTAGATGTATCTATCATTGAGCGATTTGTTTTTGGAGAATTACTTCATATTTCTGATTCAAAAACTGATCAAAGATTGACGTATATCAAAGGGAATACACCTATTGAGACAATTCACAATGAAGTTTTAAAGGGCACCTATGATATCGTCTTTACAGTTTTTCCTTGCGACGTGGAAGAAATTTTTCAAATTGCCGATCAGGGTCTCATCATGCCGCCAAAATCAACCTATATTGAACCAAAGCTAAGAACAGGGCTTACTGTGCAAATAGTTTAATTTCAACGTATTAGAATCATTATTTTATTTTTATTACACTAGTATTTTGATACTAGGTATTTTATACTATGTTTGCATCAAACTAAAGTAAAATATAATTATGATCTACAAATCAATTCCTTCTTTTCATTTCAACATTGGTTCCTTAAAAAACCCTTTGGCCTTGCTTGCTTTTAACTTTTTTGCGAAAGAAAAGGTTTCTTTTATCGACTATAGCTCACTTAGAGCTGCAGTTATAAAGAAATAATTGCTTAGAATTTATGATAATGAAAAATGCAATATTTTTTTTGTTGTTGATTTTCACTTTCAGCAGTTTTAAGGAAAAATCAAAACCTAGTTTTAAAAATGTGACTGTAGCCATTAAGTACCATGGGATAAGACGCATGGATACCTTTTTTATAAAGAATGCTAGAAGTCCAATTTGTATAGCAGATTTTCAGAACGGTGAATCTTGTCTGATTTCTGGTAAGGATAGCGTTATAACTTGCAATGTGGAAGATTATACAATTGTTTCAGTTAAATAAGCCACTAATTTGAAAGGTTTCAAATAACACCGTTCCATAAATTTCCCTTACTTTTTTTGTATTTTTGTAAATAAATTAATTTTTACAATACTTACAATGAAAAACATTCCTTCAAATCTTCAAGAATACCATGAGATTTATAAACACAGTATTGAAAATCCAGAGCAATTTTGGAGTGAAATTGCTGATGGTTTTTTATGGCATGAAAAATGGGACAAGGTTTTAAATTGGAACTTTAAAGACCCAATGATAGAATGGTTTTCAGGTGCTAAATTCAATATTACTGAAAATTGTTTAGACCGTCACCTTGCTGAAAAAGGTGATCAAACAGCCATCATCTGGGAACCAAATAATCCCAAGGAAATTCACAGAAAATATACTTACCAAGAACTTTATACAGAGGTTTGCTTATTTGCAAATGTTCTTAAACGCAAGGGCATTGTAAAAGGTGACAGAATTTGTATCTACATGCCAATGGTGCCTGAATTAGTCATCGCCATATTAGCCTGCGCTAGAATTGGTGCAGTTCATTCGGTTATTTTTGGAGGATTCAGCGCTCAAAGTATCTCTGATAGAATTCAAGATGCAGGCGCAAGAATGGTAATAACATCAGATGGTGGTTATAGAGGAGCAAAAGAAATTCCATTGAAATTTGTGATTGATGACGCCTTAGTACAATGTCCAACCATCGAAAATATCATTGTACTCAATAGAACCAATACGCCAGTCAGTATGATTAAGGAACGCGACTTTTGGTGGCACGAAGAGATGGCGACTGCACTCGAATTAGGACTCACAGATTGCGTTCCTGAAATAATGGATGCAGAAGACCTCTTGTTTATTTTATATACGAGCGGAAGCACAGGAAAGCCAAAAGGAGTGGTGCATACTTGTGGTGGTTATATGGTTTACACAGCCTATACGTTCAAAAATGTAATGCAGTACAAGACCGGTGAAATTTTCTTTTGCACTGCGGATATAGGTTGGATTACTGGGCATAGTTACATTATTTATGGTCCTTTGGCCAATGGTGCTATTTCTATGATTTACGAGGGCGTACCAAACTATCCGGATGCCGGAAGAATGTGGGATATTGTAGACAAGCACAGCATAAATATACTCTATACAGCTCCAACTGCAATTCGATCACTAATGGCGGCTGGAGATAAATGGCTTGAGGGAAAAAATTTGAGTTCATTAAAAAAATTAGGAAGCGTAGGTGAGCCCATCAATGAAGAAGCATGGAATTGGTATAATGAAAAAATTGGCAAGGGCCAATGTCCAATTGTAGACACTTGGTGGCAAACAGAAACAGGTGGCATGATGATGTCTCCAATTGCAGGGGTAACGCCTGCAAAACCTGGTTATGCAATGTTTCCATTGCCAGGCGTTCAAGTGATGCTTGTAGATGAAAAAGGAGATGAAATAATAGGGAATGGGGTAAGTGGTAATTTATGCATTAAATTTCCTTGGCCAGGCATGCTGCGAACGACTTATGGCGATCATGAGCGCTGCCGACTCACTTATTTTTCAGCGTATCCTAATTTATATTTTACTGGTGATGGCTGTTTAAGGGATGAGGACGGATATTATCGCATTACCGGCCGAGTTGACGATGTACTAAATGTTTCGGGTCATCGAATTGGAACTGCAGAAGTTGAGAATGCAATAAATATGCACACAGGTGTAGTGGAAAGTGCTATTGTTGGCTATCCTCATGATATTAAAGGTCAGGGAATCTATGCATACGTGATTTGCCATGCCTTGGAAATCGAAGAGGAATTAATGCGTCAGGATATTTTACAAACAGTTTCGCGAATTATAGGGGCTGTTGCAAAACCAGATAAAATTCAATTCGTCTCAGGTTTGCCCAAAACCCGCAGTGGCAAGATTATGCGACGCATCTTGCGTAAAATTGCCGAAGGAGATATCACCAATCTAGGGGATACCAGTACCTTGCTAGATCCAACCATTGTTATTGAAATCGTTCAAGGGAAACTTTCTTAAATGATTTTAATCTCATAACTACTAAATGCGCTCACCTCGCGCACATCGAGTATGACCGTCTGATTTTTAATTTGTTCGTCATAAATAACATTCACCCCATTAATTTCATGCTTAACCTTATTAGGGTCAGTTGGATGGAAGTCAGAATCAGATTGACTTAGAATGTACAAGTGGGTTTCTTTGTTCATTTTAACAGCGAGCTTATCGCGGTTTTCGTACAATACCTTCATTAGAAAGTAAAAATAACGGGCACTTCTTTTGGTCACTTTTGTCATATTTTAAAAATTGATATTCATTTTGAAGGTCAGCACCAGCCAATGTCACTATTTTTTGTGTTTAAAAGTTAAAATGGAAAAAGAAAATATGGAACGGTTTACTAAATTAAAAATGGAGTTTCTTTAAATTTAATAATACAAACATAGCAGTATTTTAATAAAATCGAAATAAAATTATTCTTAATACTACTTAACGATTTGGTATTGGCAGGACAATACTAAAGTGGATTTTTTAAGCATTAAGCTATTTTTAGTTTTGCTAAATTGGTATTCTTGAAAATAATTTTCTCTATTGGTGCAGCATGCACCCACATAGGTATTGAGCGTTTTAATACTTTTATTCCTATTGTATTTTATATTGAGAATGTATCCATTAAATGGAATCATTTTATAAGTGCCGTCCTTTTGTTGTAAAAATATTTCATAATTATCGTGTGTAATTAACAAGGCTCTGAAAAAAAGGGTGTAATGCATAAAATCGATTAAGCCATCGCCATTGATATCAAAGAAGTAAGTGTGGTCAAGCTTGTATTTCATTGGGTCGCCTTCTGGATAGGTTAAACTATCGCCTGTAGGGTCATAATCGGTAATCGGCTCTTTAAAATAGTAATTGTAGAACCAATGCAATGGGTGTTTTAAGTCGGATAGTGAATCAGGAATTGCGATTTTAAGCGCCTTGAGTTTATCTTCATCCGAGATTTCAATACTTGGAAAACTGATGGCAACGCGCTTCGGCTCTATTTTCTTTTCAGACTTATTACAGATGCTATCTTGTTGTTTTTTAGATAGTTTATCTTGCGCAGATAAATTAAAGATTAAATGAAAAAAAATTAAAGCAAGTAATAGGCGTGTATTCATTTTGTCTGTTACACAAATATAATGCTATTACTTTGATTTTAAAAGTAGAAAGGGAGTATAAGCGGCACCTACACCTCATTCTGATTTTTAACTTGAGTTCGGGTTAAGGAAGTTTATTCAATTAAATTAAGTATTGTAGTAAATTGCAAATAAAAATGGCATTTTAGGACGAATATACGGGTAGGAGTCCATCCCGATTGCTCTCGGGACGTAAAAATTTTAATTGGTCAGGAATGAAGGATGAGCTTTTGCGAAAAGACCAATTGAAATTTTCTATGCGTGGTGGTCTTTTATTCGCAAACTCATGAGAACGCCTTCGGCCAAGTTTGTCTCCTTTTTACCCACACAAACCATAAAGTCGCAGCAAGCTAAATGAGAAGAAAATGAATACAATTAAAATATTTAATTAATACACTTAACCCGTACTGAGTTAGCTTATTAAAGAATTAAAATATTTATTTAGAATAGCCTATTTGGCATGAAATAGCTTTTAAACATGTACTCTAACTAATCATATTGCGACTCAAAATGCGACAATAACCACTCAATCTTAAACTAATAATTAATTCATAATCTATTATTAATATAAAGCCATTAAATTTGTAGGTATGCAAAAGTCCCGCTCACAACTTATAATGATTGGTCATTGGGAAGGTATCTCCTTTCTAATTTTATTATTTGTTGCGATGCCTCTGAAATATATGTTTAACATGCCTCTAGCGGTTCGTCTAGTAGGTGGCTTACACGGTGTATTATTTGTTCTTTTTATAGCCGTTTTATTTAAAGCTTACAGGTCTTTACCCATTAGTTTTGGCAAAACTGTTTTAATCTTCATCTTATCTTTTCTGCCTTTTGGTACTTTTTTTATTAACAGGGTGCTTGGGCCAGATAACAAAATTGATTACCTCAGTATTTGATTGGTCGTATTTCGGTCATTTTTAGGTATTTGTTTGACAATTCTGTTTTATTTCGTTTAATTCGAACGCAATGTTAATATTTGACAAGAAATTCAATTTTCTATTCTTTTATTTGGTCTTTTTTTGTTCAAATATTTGGAGTCAAGGAAAAATTAACGCCCCTACAATTGATTGTCTCGGAAATATTAGCAGCCTAAGTTATACGCCGCCTTCTGGTTTGACGCTTGCTTCTGCTACTTGGTATTTTGGAGATGGAGGCAATTCATCAAATAACGCGCCAACCCATGTCTATGGTTCGAAGGGGATATACAAAATAAAGATTGATGCTGTTTTTACCAATTCAACAACACAAACGGATAGTGCTGCGATCGAGATTGTAGGATTGCCGTTGGTGTATTTTCATAGAATGCCTAAAGTTGATACTTGTTTAAGCAAGAATATTATTTGTTATAAAGATACATCTTCACCTGCCGCCGCTGGACAAACAATTAACAAACGCTTAATAGTTTGGGGTGATGGCAATTTTACTAATTCAGCAAGTCCTATTAAAGGTGATATTATTTGCCATACCTATGCTGTACAGGCAAAATATACCATTAAAATGGAGGTTACTGATATTTATGGATGTAAGAATAGTATTAACACCACAGTTGGTATTCTTAACGATATTGTGGCGAAGGCTGCTTTAGACACAAGTTGGTATGACTGCAAAACAAAGCAGCTTTGCATTAAAAATAATTCTGTCGGTCTTAATTTAGGAGCGGGTGCTTACAGATGGATAATTGATACCCTTGCCATTGATACCAATTCATATTTAAAAACCCAACAATGCAAATATTTTAAGGGCAGTCGAAAAGCTAACCTAAAGCTAGTGGCTTCACTGAATGGTTGTCAAGATACTTTTTCTAAGAATTTTTCAATAACTATCGATAGTTTGCCAAAAGTAATTGATTTGACTGATTCTGTAATTTGCAAAACAGGAACGATAACGGCCGAGGTGCAAAGTGCGCAATGGGATAATTTTGTTTGGACCTTTGATAATGGTATTTTGATGCCTCGCCCACCACACAGCCCCATTCGAATTCTAAATGAAATGTCGCCTGGTAATCATGTTTTGAAAGCCGTTATAACCCGAGGCTCATGTGTTTACACAATGACAAGGAATATTAAGGTTATGGGGCCATCAAGTAATATTCGGATATTTGGGAATAATCAATGTTTTAGTAATCGGCAGTTGTTTTTTGTTGATTCTTCAAAATTCGTTAATTTAAAGAATTGCAAGATGAGATGGACCATTGAGGATCCCTATGGCGATAATTGCACCATTAACAGAGCCAAAGGACAAAATTTGTACAAGAACTGCAATTATTCTGTCGATTGGTATACCAAACACCAATATTCCGCGGTTAGGGATAGTGTCAAAGTTGGTTTTAGTATTACAGATACCACAACGGGTTGTTCAGATACAGCAACCTTATATATAACTTTACGTGATTGTCCACCAATCTTAAAAATGGATAGTATAAATTTATGTAGTAATGATCCGTTTTTAATAGTAAATCCACAAACACCTATTAGTGTGACCTTCAATGGGGGTAAAAAATGGCAAAAATTTCCAGTCGTTTTAGATTCTAGTTATAGTGGTTATTACGATGTCGGAATGGTATTTGAAACCCTTGAATCGCCTTGGGCAGAGAATTTTGGAAATGATTCAATACGCATTCACTATGATACCATGTTTTATTACGATACCATTTATAAGAAAAAATTCTTAAATGTACACCGTCCAAAACTGGATTCTTTTTCTGTAAAAATGTACCACTGTAAACCCATTAGAGCTTCGGTTTTTTTGAAATATAAACAATTTAAAAAGGGAGAAAAAGTAAGTATCAATTGGTATGATGGAACCTTTGTTGAGTTGATTCCAACAAAAGATACAACGATAGATTCACTATCTCACTTATACAAAAGTGGTGGAGTGAATACACTTTGCAGAGTTATCATTACGAGCGCCTCGGGTTGCGAGTATAATAAAACCATTGATTTGAAGGAAGGCAAGGTCTTGTCTGCATTTAATTCCCGATTTGAATGTTTAGAAAATAGCGTTTGTTTTGCCCCTTTTGTGTATGATAATATTGCTCAAGCCCCTTGGAAATACAACACACTTAATAATCATATTAAATGGAATTTTCCGGATACAACGGTCTCTAGTTTTAAAACTTGCTTTAAATTTATGAAGGGCGGAATGAAATTTTATGAAATGGTATTGAATGATTCTTTTGGATGCACGGATACACTGAGGGATTCTATCATGATTCAAGATGTAAGAGCCAATGTAACGAATTTATCTAAGATTGTTTATTGTTCGGAGTTGAAGCAATTTTTCGACTCTTCTTCCTACTTCAAAACCAAAGGAGAGGGGATATTGACCTATGCTTGGCAATTTGGAGATGGTGTTTATTCAAGTTTTGTTAAAGATCCGCTTCAGGTTATTAATTCATCACTCGATAAAATACGTGTATTTCATGCAGTAGAAACCATTTCAGGATGCACAGACACGGTTGAATTTGAAATCAATTTGATTGGTCCGAAACCATATTTTGTAATTTTAGATACCATTGGTTGCGGTTCATTAAAAGCTGAAATTCGAAATTTGTCAAAATATTGCAAATCCTATGATTGGAGTTTTGGCGACCAAAATATGACCCATTTTCAGACAGATTCTTCTAAAAATACGATATTTAACTACACCAAACCTGGTCGCTATTACATCAGCTTAACAGGCATAGACACAGTTTACAATGCGATTTCAGGCAATACCTATTATTGCAAATCTACTTTTCCAGATAAACTTTTTCAAAAAGATACCAATCGCTCAGTTTTAGTACTTCCCTTTGGTAAAACTGGAATAAAAACGATTGATACCATTTGTTTAGGAAGTAATTTTAAATTAGAAAGTTTAAGTGATACGATTTATCAATTTGATTATTGGCAAATGGGCGATAGCATAAGTTTTATAAAGCCAACTGCCAGTAGTTTTAATTATCAATACAATAAAGAAGGCTTGTATACAGTTAAATTAAATCCCGGTTACATTGCACCTGTAATTAATAACACTTGCAAAGACAGTGCTCAAAAGCAAGTTTTAGTTCTTGGAATAAAGGCAGATTTTGCAATTGATCCATTGGTGATCCCGCCACTTTTTCAATTCTATAACCAATCCATACCTGTTAGTGCGAATTTGAAATGGGATTTTGGTCAGCCAAGTACGGGGCCCAATAATTTATCAGGTATTCAAAATCCAAATCATAATTATGGTAACGATACTGGTCATTACACTGTTTGTTTAATTGCAACATTGCCTTATGGCTGCAGCGATACAGTTTGTAAACGCATATTTAATGACCATTTGTCTGATTTTCAATTGTTTAATGTGTTCACGCCTGGCGTGCTTGATGGTAAAAACGATGAGTATGATATCTTATTAGAAGGTGAAAGTTACTACGAATTGGTTATTTTAAATCGCTGGGGTATTGAAGTTTTTAAGCAAAATGTGGATGGTGACCCAAGTACACATACCAATTGGAATGGTAAGTTGATGAACACTGGCGCAGAATGTCCACCTGGCACTTATTATTATTTGTTTAAATACAGTTTAAGAACACAACCTGATGAAATAAAAACATACTCAGGTGTTATTACATTGATTCGATAGTAATAGTAAGATAAAGCACATTAATTGGGGCTTTTCAAACGGCTTAAAATGCAATTTGTTAAAACCCTTAATTCAGCTTAATTTCGCACAAAAATTCACAATATTATATCATGGCTACAGCATCAGATTTATCAGTTGGTCAATTCATTCGTTACAACGGAGAGTTAGTTCAAATAACAGAATATATACACCGCACTCCGGGAAATTTACGCGCTTTTTACCAAGGCAAAATGAAAAATGTAAAAACTGGTAAATCGGCCGAAAACCGTTTTAATCCAGGTGAAAAAGTAGATGTAGTAAGAGTAGAGATTAGAGAATTATCTTATTTATACAAAGAAGGTACCGATTTGGTATGCATGGATAATGAAAGCTTTGAGCAGTATAATATTGCTGAAATGTTTTTTGGCAATGCAGCACCCTTTATGATTGAAGGTATGATTGTCTTGGTGTCATTCGAAGAAGGCGAAACACCAATTGGCGCTCAACCACCAACACATGTTGAATTAGAAGTTACTTATACCGAACCTGGCGAAAGAGGCAATACTGCCACCAATACATTTAAACCAGCAACAGTTTCAACTGGCGCTAATTTAATGGTGCCTTTGTTCGTTGATATTAATGATAAAATTAAAATTGATTTGCGTACTATTGAGTATGTAGAGCGTGTGAAATAAGACCAGTTTTATGAAATAGATTTTATGCATTCATTTACAGAAGAAGAAAATTTTTTAGGTATAACCGAAAAGGAATTATACGACTATTCAACCGCCAAGGTTGTCATTCAATCTGCCCCTTACGAAAAAACATCCTCTTACTTAGAAGGCAGTAAATTCGGACCAAAGGCCATCATTGAAGCCAGTCATTTTGTTGAGTTTTATGACGAAGAAACGGATCAGGAAGCGTATAAGAAAATAGGCATTGCTACCATTCCAGCAATGGAATTCGGCGATTTGGCCGATGCCGCTGCTGTTGATTTGATTGAAGAACAAACCAACATTCACCTAAACAATGGCAAGTATGTTGTATCCTTGGGTGCCGAGCACACTGTTACTTTTGGTTTTGTAAAAGCATTTAAAAAACACCATACATCGTTTTCTGTTTTGCAAATTGATGCACACAGCGATTTAAGGCAATCATACCATGGCAATCCCTATTCACATGCGAGTGTTTTGGCGCGTGTTCACGATTTAGGGTTACCAATTTGTCAAATCGGAATTAGGGCACAATGTAAAGATGAGGCCGATTTAATTAAATCTTCCCATTTAATCAATACTTGGTATGCACATCAATTACAAGATGGCGATGCTTGGATGGATGAATGTATTGCGAAACTAGAAGACAAAGTATACTTGACCATAGATGCAGATGGCTTTGATCCCTCTGTTATGCCTGCAGTAGGAACTGCTGAGCCAGGTGGATTAATGTGGCATCAAGGGTTGCGTTTTTTAAAGAAAGTTGCTGAAAAAAAACACATCATTGGATTCGATATCGTAGAGTGTGCACCAAAAGAAGGTGAAATTTTAACCCAATTTAATTTAGCCAAATTATTATATAAAATAATAGGCTACTGTACCATTCACAATAAAATTTAAACACAATTTTGAAAATTTATTTTGATAATGCCGCTACAACACCGCTTGATAAAGAAGTGTTTGAAGCCATGTTGCCTATTTTAAGAGATGATTTTGGTAACCCTTCGTCGTCACACAGCCACGGAAGAAAGGTTAAAGCGCAATTAGAAATTAGTCGTAAAACCATTGCATCCTTATTAAATGCAACGCCAGGTGAAATTATTTTCACCAGTGGTGGTACCGAGGCAGATAATATGGCTTTGCGTAGCAGTGTTAAATCATTAGGTGTTAAAAATATTATAACTTCACCTCTAGAACACCACGCAGTGCTGCATACAGCCGAAGAATTGGCTAAAAAAGGAAAGATTGTTCTACATTTGGTTAAATTGACCGAAAACGGTCATATTGATTTAAATAGTTTAGAAGATTTATTGAAAACAAATTCCAATGTTTTGGTTAGTTTAATGCATGCTAACAATGAAATAGGGAATTTGTTAGATGTCGAAAAGGTAAGTGCTTTGTGTAAGACCTACAATGCCTTGTTCCATTGCGACACGGTTCAAACCATGGGGCATTATCCATTCGATTTACAAAAAATGGGCATTGACTTTGCGGTGGGGGCTGCACATAAATTTAACGGACCAAAAGGTGTTGGTTTTTTATATGTAAATAAACGATTGAAGCTACAACCAATTCTAACAGGAGGTGCGCAAGAGCGTGAACTGAGAGGTGGAACTGAGAATGTTTATGGGATAGTTGGTATGGCCAAGGCGTTAGAAATATGCTACCGCGATATGGATAAAAAACAAGCCCACATTAAGCATTTAAAACAATATATCATTGATAAAGTAAAAGCCGAATTGCCTGAAATTAAATTCAATGGCGATCCTGAAGGCCATAGTTTGTACACCGTTTTAAGTTTGGCATTTCCGCCATCAGTAGCGAATGAAATGTTGCTGTTTAACTTCGATATTCATGGTATTTCGGTATCTGGAGGTAGCGCTTGTTCAAGTGGCAGTAATGCGGGTTCTCATGTGATAAGAGCCATTAATAAAAATTTAGACCATGCACCGGTTCGGTTCTCATTTGGAAAATACAATACCATTGAGGAGGCCGATCAAGTATTGGCTTTTGTAAAATCGATGTTTGTTAAAGCACAAGCTTAATTCAATTGAATAATCACAAAATTAATATCGCTATTGATGGGTATAGCAGCTGTGGTAAGGGTACTTTAGCCAAAGAACTAGCCAAAGAACTTGGGTATCTTTTTATCGATTCTGGGGCCATGTACAGAGCCGTTACGCTCGCTTTAATTAGAAATGATATAGCAATCGACGATTTGGAAGCCATTGGTGCTTTATTACCTAAATTAGAAATATCTTTTGAATACAATGGGGTGTTAAATCACTATCAAACACTTTTGAATGGCGATAATATCGAATCTGAAATTCGAACCATGAAAGTGAGTAATTTGGTTAGTCCTGTGAGTAAAATTGATGCCGTTCGAACATTTCTTGTTAGGCAACAAAAGGCAATTGGCCAAAATAAGGGTGTTGTAATGGATGGAAGAGATATAGGGACTGTGGTATTTCCCGATGCGGAATTGAAAATTTTTATGACCGCTCAACCAGAAATTAGAGCGCAACGCAGGTTAACAGAATTAAAACAGAACGGAGATATTCTCTCAACATTTGACAATGTTCTTGAAAATTTAAAAAGTCGAGATTTACAAGATTCAACCCGATTGAATAGCCCACTCAGACAAGCTGAAGACGCCATTGTCATTGATAATTCTAACTTAAGTAGAGCCGAGCAAAAGGTGCTTGCCTTAAACCTAGCTTATGAAAAAATAGGTCAATTGTAATTTTATACCTTTTAGTATAATACCTTTTGGTATAATACCTTTTGGTATAAAAATTTTGATAACAGCTTTTGTTGTTATATCTTTGTTATCAAATCCACTTTTTTATGGCAAAGTCATCCCCTTTTATTTACGGTAATACGGTTAGCAATATAGCTTTTACCAATAGAGAAATTGAACTGGATAAGCTAATGAGTAACTTGTTAGGAGGTGTTAATACAATGATTATTTCTCCGCGTAGATGGGGTAAATCATCATTAGTGGAAAAGGTTGTCACCGCTATCAATAGAAAGGAGAAGCGCAATAAGACAATTGTAATTGACTTGTTTTCGGTGAGCAATGAGCAGCAGTTTCTCGAAACCTTTACCCGCGAAGTGATTAAAGCATCATCGAACCGCTGGCAAGAATGGCTGGGCAGCGGTGCTTTGTTTTTCAAAAAACTCATCCCTAAAATAAATGTCGGTATCGATCCTTTAACTGATTTTAGTATTGGATTCGATTGGAAAGAATTAAAAAAACACAGCGAAGAGGTGCTTAATTTACCCGAAGTGATAGCTAAAAAGAAAGGAATTAAATTCATTATATGTTTGGATGAGTTTCAGAATATCGCTTCATTTGATGATTATTTAAATTTCGAGAAAAAAATGCGTTCAGTTTGGCAACGCCAAAAACTAGTTACCTATTGCTTGTATGGAAGTAAACGCCATATGATGACAGATATTTTCAATAATCCGTCTAAACCATTTTACCGCTTTGGAGATATAATGTTATTGCCTAAAATTCAAAAGGAAAAATGGATAGGATTTGTCGTTAAAAGTTTTAAGGAATCAGGAAAAACCATTAGTGCTGGTGATGCTGCCTTTATACCTGAGGTTATGAAAAATCACTCATGGTATGTTCAACAATTATCGCATTATACATGGAACTTAACGAGTAAAACTGCTGGTTTACTTCAAATCAAAGCGGCATTAAACGAGTTGATTCAAGCCAATTCACCCCTATATCAAAAGGAAGTGGAGAGTATCAGTGTAACACAATTAAATTTATTAAAGGCAGTGGCTGTAGGTGAACACCAATTTACAAGTACCGCTGTTATGCAAATATACGCATTAGGTACACCGCGCAATGTGAGTAAGAATAAAACCATTTTGATAAATAACGATATTATACAAAACATTGATGGGGTCTACGAATTTGTAGATCCTGCCTTTGAATTGTGGTTTAAAAAGCAGTTTTTTAATCAGTCATACTAAGCCGATTTTTTAATCTCTAATTGCTGCCTCTTTACTTGTTTGTCAAGGCGATAAATCATGACCGCTGCTAGTGCCATGGATACTAGAACAACCAGTCCTAAATAATCGTAATGCAATAAAGGCGCTGTTTCTGAAGCCGGTTTTAGTACAATTAAGCCAGCCAAACCCGCGGCAATTCCACCTGAAAATTGTTGAACGGAAGAATTGATACTCATGAAAGCGCCACGGTCTTTTTGAACCGGTAGCGAAGTCATTAGAGCCGATGAGGCAATTATTCTAGAATTGATGCCTATAAATAAGATAATGTTTATAAGGATAACTAACCAAAGAGCTGTTGGGCCTAAATTGGTATATATGGCCACCATTATACCGCTTATAATCGTGCCAAAAAGAAATATTTTAAAACGGCCATGTCGATCGCTCATTTTGCCGATTAATGGTCCTGAAACAATTGAGAAAATTCCTGTTACACCATATAAAACGGGCAGTAAGTCTTGGTGGATATGCAAATTTCTAGTGCTAAATGCTGCACCTAAAGGCATAAGCATATAACCTCCTGTCGCTAGAAATATTGTAGCTAAAAATCCGCGGAGATAACCTGAATTTGAAACCGTATTCCATAAATGAACGAATGGATTAATTGTTGATTTTGTTTTTAAATGTTCATTAACCGGTTTAAGATAAAAAACGATTACAATGCCAACAAAAACTGAGAATATGGCAATCATCCAAAACGGAGAATGCCAACCGAATTTATTAGCCAAAAGGAGACCGATAGGCAAACCCAAAATTTGACTCGCAGCAAAGGCCATTTGTACATAGCCCATTACTCTGCCGCGGTGTTCTACTTTAAAAATATCGGAGATAATTGCAAAGCTAATGGAACTAATAACACCTCCAAAAATACCAGTTACAATGCGCGCCATCATTAAAAATTGATAGGTGGGTGCTATGGCGCATAAAAACGTGCCAAATACAAAACCGATGTAGAAAAACATCATTAGTTTTTTGCGGTCGAATTTATCTGCAAAACCGGCCGCTAAAATGCCAGAGATACCGGCACTAAAGGCATAGGCAGAAACAACCAAACCAAATTGTGAGGTGGAAATTTTCATTTCTTCTAAGAGTATTGCACTCAGCGGTGATAATACCATAAAATCGAGCACCACGGTGAATTGTATGATGGCTATAATGGCAATTACGAATTTTTCGTATCTGCTAAACACATCTTTTTCTGTTGCAAGGGTCGTTTGCATATTAATTTTTATTGAAATGATTTGATAACTTGGTTAAACATTGATTTAAGTTTCGATGGGCTGATTTTAAAATGTCTACCCAACATTGTTTTTTCTTGTAAATGAAATTTGACTAAGGCGTAAAAAGGACCATAAGCCAACGACCAGAAAATTTCAGGTTCCATTTTTTTAATTTCGCCCCTTTCTACAGCGTTGGTTAAAAATTGTTTCATGTTGGCCTTAAAATCCATAATGAGCTGAACATCGGAATGATTGATGAGTGGTGAGTTCCTAAATTGCTCGTAAAATTGATACTGGTATGGAAACGCATTGATAAAACGGAGGCGATTTTGCCATTGCAACCAAAGCCCTGTTTCGAAATTAAGCGCAGGACTAAATCCTTTGAGTGCCACTTCTGAAAAAGTAGCCTGAACTTCATTGTATAAATGGTTTAATAGGTCTTCGCGGTTTTTAAAATATATATAAATGGTTGCGGGTGATACATTGGCTGCTTTGGCAAGTTTTTGCATGCTCATGCCATCGAAACCTTCTTTCACAATCATCTCCATGGCCTTGTCGCGAATTAATCGTTCCTTGTGTTCGTCCTTGTTTCGCATTTTTCTGGTGCAAATATAAATGAATGTTCATTCACTTATAAATTATTTATAAATACAGCTATCAATTTTTATGATGGTAAAATAGTGAGGTTTAATTTCAATACTTTTGTCATTGTATTTTTGTATAAATGTCAATTTTAAAAAGACTTAATTATTCCAATCGGGCAGGAGAGGTCTTCCTTGTAACAGGGACCCTATTGGTCTGTTTTGTTTTTTTAATTTTAGCTCAAAAATATTTAATCTACAAGGCATCCCCATTTTCGAAACAGTCGGTGTGCTTTGGTTTATCATAGCAATTACGCAAGTCTCCTATTTTCTGTCAGTGAAAGATATTCAATTGTTAGTATTAAAATTACTCACTAGTTTTATGCTCTCTGTTGCTTTATACAGTCTTTATTTTGGCAGCTATTATGGTTATTACTACTACCTAGGTACGCATAGGCCATTTAAATTAATTGCGCGCGTTAACTCAGTTACAAAAGACAATAGGGGTTGGACACTAAATTGTCGAAGTCATACTTTTAAAAAATCGATGAGATTAGATGGCGCCATGCACTCCCAAATGTTAAAAGGGGGAGTTGAAAATTATTGTGTTCACTTCGATGTATTTGAAGGAGAAAATAAAATTATTTACTGGGAATCATACGAGATTAAGCCATGCGAATAAAACCATAATAGTTAATATGAGCAGTAAATTATCTCTTATCTTTTCTTATTTTTGCCATACCAATGAAAATCTATTTAATTAAACAAGCCACTATTATCAATGAAGGTAAACAATGGGTGGGCGATGTACTTATTAAAAATCAAAGAATAGAGCGGGTTGATACAAGCATTGATTACCCTGGAGCAATTGAAATAAATGCGGAAGGTCACTATTTGGTGCCCGGTGCAATAGATGACCAAGTGCATTTTCGCGAGCCGGGTTTAACGCATAAAGGTGATTTATTTACCGAAAGCAGAGCCGCCGCCGCTGGTGGTGTTACCTCTTACATGGAAATGCCGAATACAAATCCGCAAGCGACAACCCAAGTCTTATTGGCCGAAAAATATGCAAGAGCCGCCCAAGTTTCATTGTCTAACTACTCATTTTTTATGGGTACTACCAACGATAATTACGATGAGGTGATGCGCACCAATTCAGCCAATGTTTGTGGCATTAAAATATTCATGGGCAGTAGCACTGGTAATATGCTAGTGGATAATCCCTCCACACTCGACCATATTTTTGCGAATAGTCCAATGCTTATTGCCACACATTGTGAAGATGAAACAACTGTGAAGAATAACTTAGCCCTATATACTGCTGAGTATGGGGATAGCTTATCTGCTATACACCATGCCTTAATACGCAACGAAGAAGCCTGTTATAAAAGCAGCAGCATGGCTGTTGAATTGGCTAAACGACATGGTACCCGTTTACATGTTTTACACATAAGCACGGCTAAAGAAACCAATTTATTTAGCAATGAATTGCCATTAGAAAAGAAAAACATTACAGCCGAAGCCTGTCTTCATCATCTGTGGTTTACCGATGCAGATTACGCTACCAAAGGCAATTGGATTAAATGGAATCCCGCCATCAAATCGGCTGCCGATAGAGCAGGCATTTGGAATGCTTTATTGGATGGTCGCATTGATGTGATAGCGACGGATCACGCACCGCATACCATCGAAGAAAAAGAACAACCGTATGCCAAAGCACCTTCAGGCGGACCACTGGTGCAGCACAGTATTCAAACCATGTTTCAATTTTATAACGAGGGTAAAATTAGTATAGAGCAGATTGTTACAAAGATGAGTCACAATCCAGCTATTTTATTCAGAATAAAAGACCGTGGTTATATTCGCGAAGGGTATTATGCCGATTTGGTTTTGGTAAAAAAAGAAAAAGAAACAGTCACTAAAGATAATCTGTTATATAAATGTGGTTGGAGTCCTTTCGAAGGTGTGACCTTCGATTATAGCATTGCCAAAACCTTTGTGAATGGTCATTTGGCATGGAGCGATGGTCAATTAAATGATACGGTTTTGGGCGAACGGTTGTTGTTTTAATCTGTTTCCTTTGACATATTTATTTGCAAACCCCCTTTTGGTATTACTTTTGCAAACATTAGATTTTTGAATGCGGAAACTCTTATTTATTTTAGGTATTACAATTGCTGTTACTGCTCAAGCGCAAACAGAAGTATATGATACTGCAAAAAGATTGGATCCCTACAGTACAAATCAGCAAGACTTACACCGTAATTTTCAATTCAAAAAAGCAACGGATAGTGGTATGTTGTATTTTGCCCAATACAATAAAGTAAAACGCGCAAATACAGCCATTCAAGACCTAGGTGACGTCAATACACCTTATCTTAATTTAAGTTATACACCCGCCACACTTACAGGTTTTGTAACGGGGTTTAATCCCTATGGCGATTATTATTTTTACAATAAAAACGCAAAATTTTACCAAGCAAAATTGCCATATACTTATTTTTACTACACACAGGGAAAGGCTGGGCAGAGTGGTAGGGGACTTATTGGATTTGATGCGGTGCATACCCAAAATATTGGCGAGCGTTTTAATTTTTCAGTAAATTATCATAGCACTACTAACGAAGGGTTTTATGTGCGTAATACAAATGTGATGAAGAATATTCAAACAACAGCGTATTACAAAACAAAAAATGAACGGTACATTGCAAGTACAATTCTGACATGGAATAAAACAGGCTTTAATGAAAGCGGTGGACTTTACCAATCGAATGCGAATGATTTCTACTTTAGAAACTTGCCTTCCAACTTGCGTTTCCCATCAGTTGAACTACCAAGTGCTCGCAATGTGAATCGCTACAGAGATCACCAATTCAATCATACATTTTGGTTGAAAGGTAAATATACAGATGATACATTCAAAAAGTTTATACCACAATTGGGAATTGGACATAGTTTTAATTGGCAAAAGCAAGCCAATTATTACACAGATAAATTAGCCGACTTTAATTCTCATATTTACGATTCGGCCTATAATTACAATCCTTTGTATACGGCAGACAGCATGGGTTTTACAAACATTAGCAACAGTTTCGAAATATTTACCCCCATCAAAGAAAAGGGTTTGAGTTTTATTGCAGGTACCAAAATCGAACGCCTTAAATATTATCAGGGGTCGAGTGCCTTTAATTATCATTTATTGAAAAATTTTAACCAGTCAATTTATGGCCAATTGAATTTTAATTTTTTAAAAACATTTCAATCAGAGGTAAAAGGGCAATTGTTTTTGGCTGGATATAATCAAACCGACCATTCATTAAATTGGAGAAATAAAGCAAGCTTTGGTTATAATGAAAATTATACCATTCTGCTTGAAGCAATGAGTATGTCGGCCCAGCCAACCTATCAACAAAGCTATATGTACTCAAATCACTATTATTGGAAAAATGATTTTAAGCAACAAGGGCATCAAACATTGAAGGTTGGCCTGAGTAAAAGGAATAAAAAACCGGGTACTTACAATGCCTATTATTATACCATGCCCAATGAGTCTTTCAATTTGCAATTCTCTTATAGTTTGCTCAGCAATTATATCTATTACGGGTATGATGGTAAGCCTACTCAAATAAATACTGCCGAAAATGTTGCGCAATTATCTGCCCACAAACATTTCAATTTAAAGAAATTTCAATTGCACCAAGAGTTAGTTTATCAGGCATTTTCAAGTGGATTGAAATCAAAAATTAGATTGCCAGACTTGCTTTCAAAAACAAGTGTTTATTTTCAAACGTATGCATTTAAAAAAGCAACCTTCTTGCAAATAGGAATGGATGTTTATTACACAACAGAATATTTAGGGAAGTTTTATAATCCGGCCACGCGTAATTTTCAACTCATGGATGTTAAAATTGGCAACTATCCCTATGCCGATTTCTTTGTGAATGCGGAAATAAAAACGGCTAAAATATTTTTTAAAATGGAGCATTTTAATCAGGATTTTGGTGGTAGAAATTCATTTCCGAATTACTTTTATGCTTCGCCCTATCAGCCAACAGCGCTAAGACGGTTTCGTTTGGGTGTTGCTTGGAAATTTTATTATTAGGAGAGCGGGAAGTAGAGCTTAGGGAATTGGCAAGAGGAAATAGGTGATTGTTTATTGAGTATGAAATAAAATGGATTATCTTTGAAAATATAAATGAAATTTTTAGATTGAGTAATGCGGAGAAAGAGGAACTCGAACCCCCCAATTTTAATAAATATCTTTTGTTTAATTATAGTAACTAGAAATTATTAGCATTTGTTTTATATTCGTACGAATGCATTTCAGGGTCGCAGTTCATCAATTACAAAGTTCATATTTATTGCAAAATAAATGTGCTGTTAAGTCCTTTAGTTTACAATCAACACCGACTACAGTTTGCAGTATATTCGATATGGGGTATAGGTATGGATACAACAAGCAAGAAAAGGACAATGAAATTGGTTTAGGACACTTTACGGCTGAGTTTTGGGAATATAATTCGAGTCTTGGAAGACGATGGAATCTTGACCCTATTTCTAGCACAGATGAAAATGAATATGTTGTAAATGGTAATAATCCAATATACTATGTTGATCCTAAAGGTGACTTTAAAACAAAATTTGGTGCTAAATTTTATAACTTTTTAAATGGAGGAGGAGGCGAGGTTCGACAAGCAGGTGAGAAAGATAAAAATCATGCTGGGGAATGGTTTGTAGGAAAAAGAGTTAAATACAATGGCAATTACAGTGTAGGTGCAACTTATCAAAGGAAATTTGGGTGGGAAAATAAGACAGTAACAAAGACTACTGATGCGGTAGGTAATTTCGTTGAAAAATCTGAATTTACCGTTGAAGGTAAAGCTAAATTTTCTATCGGAGTACAGATAGGTGCATCTGGCAATCTTTGGGGTATTCAAGGTAAAGCAGAAGCTGGTTTAGCAACTTTTGACATTGCTGAAGCAAAGTATGATTTAACGAAAATGAAAGGAGCAGCAGGATTATCAGAGAATAGAGTACACAATTTCATTGGAGTAGACGCAAAATTACTAAGTGATAAACTACGAATTGGAGGTAAATATGATTACACATTTTTGTATTCTGATGGATATTATGGGCCAAGAATGGTAAAAGATTCAGATATACATGACTGGACTGCTAACTTACCTTTTAAAAGTTTTGGACCGAAGGTAAAAATTGTCGACAATATTATCGCAACCCAAGTAAAAGCAAGCGCCAATATTGGAACTACTAATGGCAAGGTTTTTTATGGATTAGATATTGGAGCAGGGGCAAAATTAATATTAGGGGTTGATTTGAAATTAAAGCTTGGATTTAATTACTAACTATGTTTATTGTAAAACAATATAATGATGATATTGAAGTATATCAGGATGATATTTTATATTTAAATGTTAAACGAAAATTTAATATTCTTGGCAAATTATTTTCAACTTTTATGATTGCAAATGAAGTAATATTGGAATCCACTTATGATATCTTTTTTTTCAAAAAGTTTCTTTCTATTTCTAATCAAAACCAATCTCTTAAAGTAGAATTAATTAAAAAGTCTTCAGAATACTATTTGTTAAGCGAAGAACATCAATTAATATTAAGGAGACATTACTTTAAAAATCCACTCTATACGATTGAAGATAATAATTATAAAGTTGCAGAAGTATCAACATCATTACACGGGTTTGCTGAGTATCCTATTATTTATAATTTTACTACTGAGTGTGAAAAAAAATTGGAACTACTTTGCCTTATAAGATTTCTAATTGAAATTCCACCAACTATGGATGTTTAGTTTGAGGAGTTGTTGTTTTAATAATTATTTTGAAAGTAGCAAAAGAAATGTTATTTTAAATTTTATTATTCATAAATGAGTGAGGAGGGCTCACTTGCATTGAGAATTCTGAAAGTTACTTTTTTGCCATTAACTAATATTTGATAATCATTATTTTTTATGGAGTTTCTGACAAGGAATGGAAATCTGATTTTTACATGAGCATAATATACTTTTTTTAGTGTGTCATTAATATTTGGACGTTCTGTTTTCAATATTCTAAAATGGGAAAAGTTCTCCTTAGTACTATCAGAATAAAAAGGGTCATCATTATCCGCTAATACAATTATTTTTGTTAATTTTATTCTTTTACTGCATTTTGTTGGGTTTAAAAAAGACGTATCTTCTGTAAAAAATAAAGAATTGTCAACAATCAAATGAAAAATCAATATACCACTAATTTCAATTTCTTTATTGACCGTTTTATTGGAAAAGCCACAGAGCAACATTATAATTAATAGGTGTAATATTTTGAATCTCATATTTGATTTATTGTTTTTTCACATATGTATCTCCAACTTTTACCAAGGTAGGTCTATCTCTAAATCTTTCATCAAGTTCAGCCTCGCTTAAGGTGTTTTTTTTCGTTGGCAAAGAAATAACTGAGTCGTGACTATCTTCATTGCCAATTTCCGCGAAAGAGCCATCCTTTTTTCTATCAACAACGTTATTAGCACTAAAGGTAGAATTTAATAACTGACCATTAGCAAACATTATCATGCTATTTTTAAAATAATCTGCAAAACTATTGTAGTGTATTTGATTAAATCCTACACCTCCACACTTGCCAAAAATATCTAATTTAAATCCCAAATTAGGTACTGATAATTTTTTGGGTCCTACTCTCGTGTATCTATCCGACAATCCAATCAAATGCCCTGCTTCATGAATTGCTTCTACAATTTGATCTTCTAGAGAAACGCTTGAATTAATGAATGCAGCATTTGAAGTTAAAATATACTCTACTGAAGTAGTGTGAGACTACTTTGGTTGACTATATGCGCCAAAGTACATTATATTATTTCCATTGTTTTTTGAATATGCGCCAAGTATAGACTTACTACCAGACATTTGCTGGGATAATTCAGCTCCACCCGCTACAAAATTCACTTTAAAAACAATTGTAACACCATTAGATTCTCCACTTTTGTAAATAGTGCCAAACAATCGATTCATCTCGTCAACCATTAAAGCAGAGGCTCCCACACAATATATTGTTGACGATATTGTTAAAGTTGTTTTGCCGTTTTCGTCCTTTGTTATAGAAACTGTATAGTCATTTCCGTCGGCATCGATAAGATATATTGGATTATTCGCACAATACATGTATGGGGAGTTATTAGGATGATATACCGATCTAAAATCTTGTTTAAACCATCTACCTAACCTACTATCATATATTCTCTCGCCAAAATCATAATCTCCACCACTCACATTTATCTCATTATCCTTCTCTTTCCCATTAAAACCAAACCTGTACCCCACATCGAATATACTGCAAACTGTAGATTGTTTTGGATTGAAATTCTTATGAGTTTTGGTAATACAATCCATCCGTTTATAGATTTAAAGTTGATATGCACATCAAAGATAGGTTTTTGTTTATGCTTTTTAAATAGTGCTCAAAATTCTTAATTATTTCTGAATTTTGACACAGTTTATTTTACACCCTCCTAAATATGCATATAAAAAGTTTTGATTTTAATTAAAATGCATTTTCTTTCTTATAATTTGTTCATATATGAAAGATATTTATAGTATATTGATTCATAAAGTTTGTCCTTTTCATAAAAATTTCCATTCAAATAATAATTACCACCTCTTGTACAATAAATAACCTTTCTATTAAAAAGCATAAATGCGCCATTTTGCCAAAAGTTTATTTAATGTAAAATTAATTTGAATGTCCGTAATCATCCATAATTGATAAAAAAGTGTTATTTTTGTAAAAAAGTAATTTATGAATTTGTTTAGTTTTACAGCACATTTTGATAGCGAAGAAGCCTGTCGTAATCATTTCAAATCGCAAAGAGATAAAGAAGGTGTTATTTGCAGAGAATGTAAACACACAGAACATTATTGGATAAAAAGTAGATGGAGTTATGAATGCAAAAATTGTAGAAGCCGTACCTCATTAAAAAGTGGAACGATTATGCAAAGTTCAAATTTATCTTTTCTAGTCTGGTACAAAAAAAGGTTTTTATTAAGCGCTACAAAAAAAGGTTTTTCGAGCAAAGAAATTCAAAAACAAT